>JASFFK010000116.1:0-7192 GCA_050124335.1 Chromatiales bacterium
CTTCATCGAGGGAGGTGAATCCTTCCTGGACGAGAATGGTCGCGACCTCCTCGTCGACATCGAGATCCTTCATGAAGCCCTCGACATACTTCACGGCTTCCTCGCGGCTCTTCTCAGCCGCCTGGTTCTCATCCATGACGTTGAGTTCCCAGCCGGTCAGCTGGCTTGCGAGCCGGACATTCTGGCCGCCGCGGCCGATGGCCTGCGAGAGGTTGTCCTCGCGCACGGCGACATCCATGCTGTGCCTGTCCTCGTCGACGACGATGGAGACAACATCCGCAGGTGCCATGGCATTGATGACGAACTGCGCCGGGTTCTCGTTCCACAGGATGATGTCGACGCGCTCGCCGGCCAGCTCGTTGGAGACGGCCTGCACGCGCGAGCCGCGCATGCCGACGCAGGCGCCAACCGGGTCGATGCGGGCATCCCGGGCCTGCACGGCGATCTTGGCCCGTGAGCCGGGGTCGCGCGCTGCGCCAAGGATATCGATGAGGCCCTCGCCGATCTCCGGCACCTCGAGTCGGAACAATTCAATGAGGAACTCCGGACGCGAACGCGTCACCTGCAGCTGCGGGCCGCGATACTCTTCCTTGATCTCGAACAGCAGGCCGCGCAGGCGGTCGCCGACTCGCACCGACTCGCGCGCGATCAGCTCCTGTTTCGGGATCTCTGCCTCGGCGTTGCCGCCGAGGTCCAGGATGACCGAGCCCTTGCTGAGACGCTTGACGACGCCCGTGATGAGTTCGCCGACACGGTCACGATAGGCTTCGACGACCTTGGCGCGCTCGGCCTCGCGCACTTTCTGCACGATGACCTGCTTGGCGGTCTGGGCAGCGATACGGCCGAACTCGACCGAATCGATCTCTTCCTCGATGTAGTCACCGATCTGGATATCCTGGTCCGGCTCCATGGCGCGGGCGGCCTCCAGGGTCACCTGGCGTGACGGGAACTCGAGCCCGTAGAGCGGGTTGCCCTCCTCGTCAGTCTCGCCCATCACTTCCCAGCGGCGGTAGGTGCGGTAGCTGCCGTCATGGCGGTCGATGTCGACGCGCACGTCGATATCGCCGCGGTTCTTCTTGCGCGTCGCCGTCGCCAGCGCCGCCTCGATCGCGCCGAAGATGATATCGCGGTCAACGTCTTTCTCGTTGGAGACCGCGTCGACAACCATCAGGATTTCTTTGCTCATGCTCTTTCTACCGAACTTCAGTCAAACTGTGGCACCAGGCGTGCCGAATCTATATCACCCAGAGGAATCCGGAACTCCTCCCCGTCCATGCTGACCGTCACGATGTCAGCCTCGATCCCTTTCAGCTCACCGCTGAACTTGCGCCTGCCGTCGTGCGGGCTCAGGGTGCGAATCTTCACCTGCTCGCCTGCAAAGCGCGCGAAGTGCTCGGCGACGAACAGCGGCCGGTCCAGTCCCGGTGAGGAGACCTCGAGGTCGTAGTTGCCGGAGACCGGATCCTCGACATCGAGCACACCGCTGAACTGGTGGCTGACAGCAGCACAATCATCGAGCGTGATGCCGTCGGCATGATCGATATAGATGCGCAGCGTCTTGCCGTGCTTGCCGGCATTCAGCATCTGCACGCCGACCAGCTCGTAACCCATGGGCTCGATGGTCGATCTCGCAAGTTCAACAATTTTCTCAGGTGCTGTTTGCATCTATATAAAATTAAAATAAAAAATGGGCCACTTGGCCCATCCTTCATATAACAAAAAACCCCGATGTCCGGGGCTTGTTGTTCTATGCACCAGGTGGGTCGTGCGCAGGTCCAGTGACCGCGGCCGGTTGCCCCCGCCTGTTTCAGTCGCGCAAAGTCTAGAGGGATTGGCGCTGCATGTCAAATAGCAGAGACGCTGTCAGAGATTATTTTCGCCCCTGGCGTCGGAGATTATTTCCGCGCAGCGAAAATGATCTTTGGCACCTGAATGAATCTCAGCCTCCAAGCACGACCGCGTCGGGAATCTCGTAGCGCTCCGACCCGACCTGTACCCTGTTCAGATCGTTCTCGCGCGTCACGCTGAACTCGAGATAGCCATCCGCCTCGCTGGTATCAGCGCCAACGGCCACGCCCATGCGGAAGAAGATCGCTCGACTGCCGCCATAGGGTTTTTTGACCACGACGGTCGAGTAGCCGCCGCCGGTCCTGGCAACACCAAAATCGCACTCACGCAGTGGCTGGCCCGCACCCTCCGCACAGGGCAGTGTCCCGGTCGCATCGAACTTGCCTTTGCCGGCACGCTCTGCCGACAGATCGGGGCCTCTCGCCACGCTGCCGTCCGGTGAAACAGCAGGTTTCAGGAAATTCGCTGAAACATAGCCGCGCATGCCGCCACCAAACTCCTGGACATCACACCAGGTGATCTCACCAATCTTTTCGCAGCCCAGGTTGTCCAGAATGGCGCCGTCGGGCAGGCGCTTGAGAACCTTTGCCTGTAGCGAGGCTTCTGCACGCATGTTAAGCGCCGTCGAGATACCACTGACCTGCCAGTTGCGTGGACCACCGTCATCTGGCGAGGCATAGTCATCGGATTCGCCGGAATTTACAGCCAGCGGCTCCCAGGCATAGATGCCCGCATCGGCCATGAGGCTGAGGTAGAGATTCCCGTCCTTCAGCAGGTAGCCCCGCACATAACCGGCATCTTTGGTGATGCGCTCATCCATGCTTGGCGGCGGACAAAACGCACTGGTTGCGGCAAGCGGGCCGAAGCGGAAAGAGCCGCTCGAGCCGTCGGCCGACGGCTCTGCCAGCCAGTCTCCTGTCGCCCGGTTGCAATTTAGCTGCATCGAGACGATGCCGTCGGCGCCGAGGCGCATGGTATAGAGCGAGGGGTCATCGGGACGGATCGTCCCGATGGCATCGTCCATCGACTGGAACTCGACCAGCTGCCACTCGCTGCCGGCAAGCGGGCCGGGTTGCTCCGCGGCAAATGTGACAGAGGAGATCAGCAGTCCCGTGATAACAAACATCACGGAAAAAGAGTCAGGCACCCTGTGGAAATGTTGCTTTTTCATCTGATTATTCCCTGGTAATGCAGCCGATAAACCGGATCCGGAAAGTTAGTCTATGCTCTCTCTGCAAGGATAGGCCTCTGCCAGTGCGTGATGCACGACTGCGGCAGCGGGATCCGTCAGTTCACCCTTGTGTGTTGCCCCGTACCTCACGAAGGCATCGGCCAGGGCAGATGCAGTGACATCAGGAGGTGTACAGAGTCTTATTTCAGACTTGCCACCAGGGTTGAGCAGCCGGATCGCTTCCTCCACGCCGCTCACGAAGCCCGCACAGTAGCGCCTGCGTTCCCTGCCCGTCGCCGTCAGGCGGCTCGCTGCACAGGCACGCAGCAGGTCACCGGCGGATTGCTGTTGCGGAAACAGGGGCTCCATGCCCTCCCCCTCCTGCGCTGCAAGAGTGGTCGATATCGCCAGCATGATGGAGGCAACGGCAATCATGGTTTTGAAAGAGAGTGAAGCCATAGTGATCCGTCAAGCCTTTATTGTGGCCAGCCGCCCGGCCAGAAAAGATTGAGAAGCAGGATGACGACGAAATAGATCACGAACTGGATCAGGAATCGCTTGGCGCGTGACTTGCCCTCGAGGATGCCGGACTTGTTGATCACAAGTGCAGTAGCCAGGATGACGATCGCCGTTGCCAGTATGTGCAACCAGTTCATGAATCGATCCTTTCTGCTTCAGAAAAAAACTCCATGATCAGTGTCAGCCACTATCTGTTGAAGCGCGTTACCTCGGGAAGAGGAATGTCACGATCAGTCGCAAGCCCCAGTCGTCCGGACCGCCGGCGGGGGAATCTGCCCAGTACCGCACACCACCGCCCACGGACATCATCTGGTTACCCACCTTGATCAGTTGCGTGGCTGTCAGGTTAATCGGGACTGACCACTGCTTGCTCTCCCAGTCGTAGGTCGATTCCGTATTCAGTGAAAATGTGGTCTTTGTCGGCGTGATGTAGGCGACAAACGGCTGCAGGAAAGTCGCATTGACATCAGGACGCGTGCTGTCACCACCGACCGACCAGATATGATTGGCCAGGGCGCCGACTGTCCAGGGACCCGTCTGTTTAAGGGCAACACCCGTGGGACCGATACCCCACTTGCCGGCACCAAGTTGCGTTTCGCTTGCCGAATCAAGCAGGAAGACAGGGCCCGCACCCCAGATGATCCCACCCTCTGTCGGTTCAACGGGCGAAAAGAAGAAACTCTGGACAATATCACCGATGCCTGATTCACCCAGCCCGGGGGCAGGCACATCGTTTTGATCGATGACAGGGAGAATGGTTCGGGAGACCAGATTCCATTCGCTGTTCAGTGAAATCGGGATGACCGGCTGGATGTTGGTGCGCCAGACTGAACCATCTCCGGTGGCACCGTAGCCCTCGTCGTAGTTGATCTGGATCGGGACGCTGATCAGGCTGGAGATCGGATTGGCCAGCTGCTTTGCCAAATCCTCGGCCTCGTCCGCCTGAGTGTAGAGTGGCATCAAAAGAAGGAGAACGAATATGGCGAGAGCAATCTGTTTCATGGCGGGTTCGACCTTTAGTTATTTCCTGAGAGTGATTCAGAATATAGCACCCGGAGAAATGCACGAAGAAGTATCGGAGGTTATTTTCATGGTGAAAATGCTCTCTGACACTAATGACGACATGATAGATTTTCGAGTCTAGTGGTTCCTGTCCCCGATCAGGGTCACAAGCTGCGTGACTGCATGATAGCCTAGTTGACCATGTCATCACGTCTGTTGAATTCCGTCGCCGTCAACGCCGCTATCAGCATCGTTGGTTTCGGACTGGCACCGCTGCTGAAAAAGGTCGCTATCGAGGGTGGCGTGACGCCCTGGATGGTTTCTCTTGTATCGGCCAGTGGTGCCGCCATCGTCCTCCTCCTCATTCTGTCCAGACTCCGCCCGAAAAATCTCGGCCAGCTCTTCGAGCGCCACCATCTCGTGCCGCTGCTCATCATCGGCATTGTCGCGACAGGTATCGTCACTCTGCTTGCGGCCTTGGCACTGTCGACGACGACCGCAACCAACCGCAGTCTCTTTCTTTCTGCTTACCCGGCTGCAACCTTGTTCTTTGCCCACCTGATTCTGGGCGAACGTCTGCGCGCACAGCAATATGTAGCCATCGCACTGCTGCTCGTGGGCCTGGTCGTGATGAACGATTCCAGTGCCGGTTTGAAATTCACACAGGGATTCTGGCTGCTGGTAGTGACGCTGCCTTTGATCGGGCTGACCGACGTCTACAGCAAGCGCCTTGTCAGCGACGTCAGCCCCCTGGTGCTGGCGACCGGCCGCAACCTCTATGGCACAGTTTTCATTGCCGCCTTCGCCTTTTTCGTCGAACTCGGTGATCAGCTTTCTTTTGCTCAGGCTGTGGCATTGCTCGTGGCTGGCGGATGTCAGGGCATCGCGGTCTGGACGCTCTTCAGGGCTTTCGAGCGCAGCAAGGCATCGCTGGTCTCCAGTCTGGTTGCTGCTTCACCCTTAGTGACACTGAGCCTTGAAGTGACATTGCTTGATCTGAGACTCACACCCGTGCAATGGCTCGGCATGTTCATCGTTATTGCTGCAGCTGTCCGGCTCTCCCAGACAGGCCGGAACGAGAACGCCTAATCACCCTGCTTTCATGCAGTTTATTTATTACTGCGGGGAACTATGATTGAGAAAATATTTCGATCAGGCAAGCAATCAACCATACACAAGACTGATCATGGACAAATCTCGACGCAGACTCATCAGGGGTGCAGCGGGCCTGCTGACTACTCTCGCTGCACACTCGCTGGGCGCCTCTTCACTGATAACCCCGCGTCAGACTGCCGGCCCCTTCTACCCGGCCACCTTGCCACTGGATGATGACAATGACCTGACACGGGTCAGCGGCCAGCAGCAGCCTGCTCGTGGTGACATCTGCGATTTGCATGGCAGACTGCTCGATCGCAACGGGCATCCGCTTGCCGGTGTGCGCATCGAGATCTGGCAATGCGATGCAAATGGCCGCTATCGTCACCCGCGGGATCCCGGGCGGGAACCGATCGATCCGGGCTTCCAGGGTTTCGGCCACACGCTAAGTGATGAAAACGGACGCTATCGCTTTCGCACGATTCGCCCGGTTCCCTATCCGGGACGAACGCCGCATATCCATGTCGCAGTGCGCCCGCCCGGTGAGGAGCCTTTTGTGACGCAGTTTTACGTCGCAGGCGATGCACGCAATGCAGATGATTTCCTCTTTCAGCGCATTCCTGCAGAACAGCGGTCGCTCGTGTTGATGGACTTCGTTCCGGGAACAGAGGCTGGATCAGCGCTGATGGCAAAGCGGGATATCATTCTCGGAGTTGGCTAAGGCAGAAGTAGTCATGGTGTCGGGCAATAAAAAACCCCGGCAGGAGCATGTGCCGGGGTTGTCGAATTGGTAGCGGGGGCAGGATTTGAACCTACGACCTTCGGGTTATGAGCCCGACGAGCTGCCAGACTGCTCCACCCCGCATCAATGAAGTGCGTACTATACGGATTCTCCCTTCCCGATTCAACTCTCCCTGCACAATAAATTCACGAAAACCCGCACATCCCTGTGCAGTGCGGCTTACAGCCCGGACAAGAGGCTGTTCAGACGATGGACAAAGGCGGCAGGATCGTCGAGCTTGCCACCCTCGGCGAGCAGCGCCTGGTCGAACAGCACGCTGGCGAGGTCGTCGAACTGCTCCTGTGCCTCCGTCTGCTCGAGCTTTTTCACGACCGGGTGGTCGAGATTGACCTCGAGGATCGGTGTCGGCATGGGTGCGTCCTGCCCCATCTGTTTCAGCACGCGTGCGAGGTTCTGGCTCATATCGTAATCTTCGACGACGAGACAGGCCGGCGACTCTGTCAGGCGCTTCGAGACACGTACCTCCTTGCTCCTGTCGCCCAGCGATGACTGGACACGCTCGAGGAATCCCTCGTGCGCCTTCGCCTGCTCCTCTTTCTCTTCGGCTTTCTCCTCATCCTTGATGAGCGCATCATCGAGTTCGCCCTTGGCGACGGACTGCAGCTTCTTGCCCTTGAACTCGTGCAGGTGGGAGACGAGCCACTCGTCGACATGGTCGGTCAGCAGGAGCACCTCGATATCGTTCTTTTTGAAGACCTCGAGATGCGGACTGAATCGTGCCGCGGAGAGTGAATCCGCCGTGATGTAGTAGATCT
>JASFFK010000117.1:0-7157 GCA_050124335.1 Chromatiales bacterium
CTATCCTGCCGGACCAGGTTCCCAAGGAACTCGAACAGAGCAGCGTAACGGCCCCGTTTTTTGGTCATCCTGCGCCGACCATGACCCTGATTTCGAAGCTCGCACGCAAGACCGGTGCGCCGGTCGTTGCGGCCTATGCAGAACGTTTACCCCGCGGAAAGGGATTCAGGGCTCGATTTCACCCGGTCGACGAGAAGGTCAGCGATCCTTCTGCGGAAGTGTCTGCCGCTGCAGTCAATGATGCAGTCGAGGAACTGGTCAGGCTTTCACCTGATCAGTACCAGTGGACCTACCGCCGTTTCGGTATGGCCGTCTACAGGACAAAAAAAAGCCCGGTCTAGGACCGGGCTTCAATTTCACTGGAGTGTGAGTTACTTGCGAGCAGAAGGACCGTTGTACTCGATACCATTGGCCATGTGGGTCAGGAAGTACTCGAGGTTGCGGTATTCCTCGCCCTGTGCCGGGAAGTCCTTGGCGCGGACCTGCTTGTTGCAGCCGCTGAAACGGCGATGCAGGGTGCCGAGCTCGCCCCACTTGGAGCGGTAGACGGGCCAGCCGGTCGTGTGACCGATTCCCGGACTCAGGATGTCGCTGCGGACATTCATGCCTGAACTCTCGAAGTGGCAGTGCGCACAGGAGAAGTTCAACTGTCCGCGGCGTGCGAAGTAGAAGTTCTTGCCGTCGTTGTAGGCCGCAAGCGCATCTGCATCACCTTCCGGAATGACAACGTTGGTCTTCTGGCCACGAGACTCGTAGCCGATGTAGGCGAGCAGCGTGGCGATCGGGCCTTTCTTGTACTTGAGCGGCTTCTCGCCATTGGCTTCGCGGCATTCGTTGATGGCAAGCGGCAGGGTCATGACCATCTTGCGGTCGGCATCCCAGTGAGGGTACTTGCCGCGCAGGGCCGGCCCGTCCGGAAAGCAGTCCTTGTAGCTCTTGCCGTTGGCAAAGGGCGTGTTCCACATCTCTTCACCTTCCTCGACGAAGGGCTCGTACGGCGGGAACTCCTCGATGGCCTCCCAGTTTTGACGGGAAGCTTCGTCGATGGAATAGACGCCGTTCTGGAACTCGTTGAGCGGGACTTCGTTGTTGAAGCGCTTGGTGAAGTAGTCCTGGTAGGCCTTGAGGTCCTCTTCAGGAGTTGTTTCAGTCGCTTTCTTGTTTGCCATGGCCGGTGCCAGGCTGATGGCTGCCACAGTTGCAACCGTGATTAATAGTTTATTCATGTATTTCCTCCCAAGGTGGAAAACATCATGCCCCTTGCGGGGCATGGCTGCTTTTACTTTATTTCTGCTTCGGCCGTGTCAGATCCGCCCTGGTTATCGGTCCAGGCGACCTTGACCATGTCACCCTTGGCGCCGCCCTTGAACTTGACGAAGAGCAGCGGGTTTTTGGAAACGCCGCCACTCCAGTCTGCGGAAACGCGGGTTTTGCCGCCGTGCTCGACAGTGATCTGCTGGACGAAATGTGCAGGGATCGGTTTTCCGGTTTTCTGGTCCTTGCGCTGACCGGTCTCCATCGGATGCTTGATCAGGGCCTTGATCTCGACGATACCGTCCTTCTCTTTGGCTTTCACCTTCATGCTGGACATTATCTATTTACCTCTATCTGTAATTCTGTTGGTCGTCTGAATGGATGGCCTGACGATTAACCGCCGCAACCGCCGATGGTGACCTTGACCTCTTTCTTGGCCATGTAGGTCTTTCCGCCGGCCGTGACCATGGCGATGACATCACTGGTCTTGCCCATCTTGATGTTCGTGCGTGCGAAAGGAACGCCGCCTTCACCCATGGTGAAAGTAGCAACCAGTGGGGAGGGGTTCTCCTTGACGATGAAGGCGATGCTCTCGACACCATCCATGCCTACATCGACAGTCACAGGCACAACAGCACCGTTCTCGGCGATGTCTGGTGCCTTGATGTTGATATCGGCGCTCTCTTCACCGCCCTCGAGGCCCAGGTTCTTGACGGCATCTTCAACAGTCTTGGACTCGAAAGCAGCCTTGTTCCACTCGGCGAGGACCATTTGCGGTGTGAGCAGGCCTGCGCCAACAGCGGCAGCGACCGCGCCTGAAGCGACAGAGCCCTTCAGGAATACGCGACGTTTGATATCTGTTTGCATGAGTATTTTCTCCCGAATATACAAACTTGAAAATTGGGGTGTTAGGTTTACAGCGTGTAGACGTATTCGATGACTGCATCGAGTTCGTCAGACGTCAGGATGCCATGCTTGCCGAAGGGAGGCATGCGTGTGTTTGCATTCGCTGTTTCCGGGTCGTAAATCTGGCTACGCAGTTTTTCCTTGTCCGGGAAACGGGCCTTCATGGCAACCAGTGGTGGTCCAAGATTGCCTGGTGAGACGCCGTCGTCCATCATGTGGCAGGAAATGCAATTGCCCTTCCTGCGATCCATGGCAACTGCCTTGCCCTTCTTGATTACGTCTTCTGCCGCCTCAGCTTGAACTGACTGGGGAGCGACAAAGACTCCTCCGAGCAGTGCTGCGAGGGATGCAACAGCGGCGAGTGTGGCGGGTTTCCGCATACTTAAGCTCCTCCTCAAGGGATTAATAATTCTTCTATCGTCACTGAGACGTTTTACAGAACAGTTTTATTCCATTCGGCCATGTCTCAGTGGGAGGCAATAGGATACTAGATGGACACGATTATGCAAGGTCCTGTTTTCATATAAGAAAACACTAATAACTTGAGGTTTTTCAAAACAGTCCGGTACGACCGGCTTTCTTGATTGCCCTGATTTCTGTGTCGATTTCACGCAGACGCGCTTCGAGCTTCGACTTCTCGTGAAACCCGATTCCCGGTGTGCGAAGGGCGATGCCCAGTTGCTGAACGGCGGCCTCCAGTTCACCGTTGAGATAATGGTATTCAGCAAGCGCGCGATGGGACTCGGCCGTTTTCCCCGCACCGGCGGCTGCGCGACCCAGCAGTCGCATGACGTGGGCATCATCACTGCTGGACCTTGAGAGTTGCTTGAGTATGCTGTATGCACTTGATGGCTGCCTTGCCTGTAGCATTACCTCGGCTTTCAGCAGGGAGCCTGCCTGAGAGCCGATGCTGGAAGTATCCATGTTGCTGACACTTGATACAGCCAGGGATTTGTTGCCCTGCGCAAGCGCGATGCGTGCTTTAGTGACCCGGTAGTAGGGGTCGCGGGGGCGCTTGCCGAGAAGTTTATTCAATTCCTGCATGGCCTTGCCGTACTGTCTGCCCCTGTACAGTGCCTGGACATAGCCATAGCGTTCGGCCTCCTCATTTCGGTAGCGTCCCTCCCTGAGTGTTGATTCGAAGTGCTGTATGGCACCGCGGGAACTGCCGAACTGTTCTGCGCGCAGGGAGGCACGCACGAGATGGAAGCGCAAATCTTCGGGAGCCATGTTGAGCGGAAATTTTTCCGAGCGTCCCAGCGCCTCGGCGATACGGTCTGAACTGACCGGGTGCGTTTGCAGAAACTCGGGGACTGTCACCGCACCACTGCGGGAGGAGCGGCCAAGCTTCTGGAAAAACGATGCCATGGCGCGCGGGTCGTATTGTGAGCGGGCAAGAATGCGAATGCCGATATTGTCGGCCTCGCGCTCATTGGCGCGTGTGAAGTTGATCTGCTTTTGCACCATCGCAGCCTGGCCACCGAGTGCAGCCGCAGCAGCCGCGCTCCCTGCACCGGCCGCACCGAGCGCTATAGCGGCCAGAAGAAGGCCGGCCATTGGAAGCGACATCTGGTTCGTCGCCTCGATCATGCGGGCGAGGTGGCGCTGTCCGACATGGGCGATCTCATGAGCCATGACAGCAGCCAGTTCGCTCTCTGTTTCCGCCTCGAGTATCAGGCCACTGTGGACGCCGATATAGCCATCCGGGCCGGCGAAGGCGTTGATGCTCGGGTCCTTGACAGCAAAGAAAGTGAGATTTCTGCCGCGGGTGTCACTGTGCCGCGCGAGCTTGTTCCCGACTGACTGGAGGTAGGAGCTGACAAGCGGGTCATCGATGACATCACTGTGCGCGCGCACGTAGCGCATGAAAGCGCGTCCGAGTTTCGCTTCCAGGTTCGAGCCAAGATGACTACCCGACGAGTCGCCCATGTCGGGCAGGCTCAGATCAAGTGCGAGAGCAGGCTGGAGCGTCCAGGCATAGAGCAGGAGGGCGCAAAGGAGTCTGTTGAGCTGTCTCGACATTTTGTCCGGTCAGTTTCTGCGGGTGGTCTTCACTACCTGCATTAGAGCCGGTGTGAGACCGTCAGTTCAACTGGACGCGTTCACCCCAGGGAACCAGTTCTCTTCCCTTGATGAGCCATACCACGGGATAGGATGGGGGTTCCTTGGGGAAGGGCCCTTCAGCGTCCGTGAAATAGATCAGGAGTTCCGGCTGGATGCCCTCGCGGTCGACCCACTCGAAAACCGGGCGAAAATCGGTGCCGCCTCCGCCATGGAGCTTTTCCGGCATCTTGAATTCCTCCCAGGGTTCATAGTGCCAGGGCGCTCCTTCCCCGATCGAGGCGTCACAGGGCAACAGCGTGATGCGTGCGCGGACCTGGCCCTTGATGGCGTCGATCTCGGAAATGAACTCGTTGATCTCCTTTTCCTTGATGGAGCCGCTGGTATCGACCGCGACGACGACATCGACCATGGCGCTGCGAAGGGAGGGGTAGATGGCATCGCCCTCGCGTCGTGACGGACGCATGTAACTGAAATCGTCGCGAGCCAGCATGGAGAGATATCGGGAGAGGATCATGCGCCAGGGCAGTTGCGGCTGCAACAGGTGGTCGATGAGCCGTGCGATGGTTCCGCCAAATTTGCCAGCCTGCATCGCCTGTTGCGCTGCTCCGGCCATTCGCTGTTGCCACTGGACGCCAAGCGTCTCTTTTTCGTCAGGGGTCAGTGGCGGGGGCGGTGGCTCGTCCTGCTCCCCGGGAACCGGGTTGTCTGTCTCGCCGGCGGCCTCGTCCTGCTGGTCGGAAGGAGTGGAGCCACCGCGCTCATTCTCGTCGAGTTCCTGCCTCTTGCCGCCGCCGGACTCATCGTCCTGTGGTTCATCCGGCGGAGGTGGGGATTCGCCGGCTGTTTGTGGTCCGGTGTCCCCGCTACCGCCATCGCTGTCGCCACTTCCGCTACCCTCGCTGTCGCTGTCGTACATGTGCTGGTCAAGGGTCTCCATCTCATCGTCATCTTCGATGAGCGGGTAGATCTCCTCGGCTGTCATGCCCTTGTATTCGTCCATCCAGAGGGCATCGGGCGGGGGCTTGAGTCCCTCCTCGATCAGCAGCGGGTTGATTGCGAAATCACAGGCAAGATCCCAGCGGTGCTTGATGCGGTGTCCGCGGCGCGCGAAGTGGCACAGCGCGCAGTGCAGTGCCTCGTGGGCAAGCATGAACTGGGTCTGATCGAGGGTCAGTTCCTCGATGTATTCGGTGTTGTAATAGAAGGCACGCGCATCGGTTGCGACTGTCGGGCACCACTCCTTGTTGGCCGCTTTCATCGGCAGACGCAAAACCAGTGCGCCCAGAAAGGGCTTGTCGAGAATCAGCTTGGTGCGGGCTGCGGCGAGCTTGGTTTCGACCGATTGCACGGCGTTTTCTCTCCCCCGGGGGTCTATTCGAAGAGCATGACGTCGGCGATCGCCTTCGCCCAGTCAGCAAATTCAGGGACCTGGAAGAGCGGCTCGCCGATGGCGCGGTGCATATCGGAAACCAGCATGACGCCCATTTCCCGCTGCGGAAAGTTCTGGGCATAGCGCAGGATGTTTCCGATGACGCGATTGGTATCGGGCCCCTCTTTTGCCTTGATGGCACGGCCAACGAGCGCAGCAGCAACGGCATATTGCAGGTCGATCTCTTTCGGGACAGCCATTTCTGTTCCCTCGATGATGCCATCGAGGTCAGGCATCTGGTCAAGGCTGTTGACGAAAGCGTGGATTTCAACACCGGCTGCCGGTCCGACACAGGCTTGCAGGGTTCCCTGGAGGATTGCAGGCTGGTTACCGAACTTCTGCAATCCGCGGTGTGCAAATTCCCAGGAGCGTGGTGACGGAAAAGCAACCGGGTTATGTGCCGGATCGAAGTCAAACAGGAGTTCCGGACGGAAGCGCAGAAATCCGATCACGCGCTCGTCGATGCCGTTCGCATAGGCCCATGCAACCCAGTCATCAAGGTTGGTCTCGAACTCGAAATGCGAGAAACGGTTCGCCAGCGGTGCCGGCATGGTATAGGTCACTCCGCGGTCGCCCTGGCGGTTGCCGGCTGCGAAAATCGCCCAGCCATCGGGGACCTCGTATTCTCCGAGGCGGCGGTCGAGGATCAGCTGGTAGGCCGCGGCCGAGACGCTCGGCGGTGCCGAGGTGATTTCATCCAGGAAAAGGATGCCCTCTTCACCATGTCTTTGCGCATCCGGCAGAATTGCCGGCGTTGCCCATTCGACATGTTCTCCTGTGCGAAAGGGGATGCCGCGCAGGTCCGACGGTTCCATTTGCGACAGCCTGATATCGATAACAGGCACAGCATGCCTGGCGCCGATCTGCGCCACCATTTGCGACTTGCCAACACCGGGCGGGCCCCACAGCATCACCGGGGTGTGGTGACCTTCCTTCGTACTCAGGAATTCCTGGTCGAGAATAACTTCGAGCTGTGCTGGGCGCATATCAGTGTCTGATTCCTAATAAGTGTGCCGATGGAGAATGTGGCCCGCCGGGTGAAATATCAACCCCCAAAGGGTCAGGCTTTTGGCGGCAGGCAGATACGGTTGTGCCTCGCCGCGCTGAACGTGCGGACGAGCAGCAGAAGAATCAGGGCGCTCACCAGCAGCAAGAGAGCGTAGGAGATGACGAGAAAAGCACTGTTGCCCGTTTCCTCGTACATCATCAGCGAGGCAACCGTCATGGCGGCCAGCGGAAAGGAGTATGCCCACCAGGAGAGCGAGAAGGGCAGCCGTGCGAAACGCGGTGTCTGGACAAGCAGCAGCATGGTCAAAAACAGGGCACTGTAGTAGAGAAAGCGTGCGAAGTTGTCCAGGTCGGGCTCGAGGTACAGGTAGGAAATGCAGCCGACTGCAGGCGGCGCGACCATGATAAAGAGTGTCGGCAGCAGGTTTTCCGGCATCGGGTGGTGGAAAACCATGCGATACATGATGATCGTGAAGAGCACGATCCAGAACAGCAG
>JASFFK010000118.1:0-7141 GCA_050124335.1 Chromatiales bacterium
GGGGCGATCTCGACAGTCATGCCCGCGAAAGCGGGAATCCCGATGCGCCCCTGTAAGGGGGAAATACCTCAGCCGCGCTTCTCCATCAGCCTCAAACCATGCTGCTCGCCGTTGAAGAGGTCATAGGTCAGGATATCGAGTGCCTCGACGAGCGGGTCTGTCTCTGTGCAAACTGCGGGCCTGTCGGTATTCTGTTTCTTGCAGACGCTGCTTTTTTCATCATCGACCAGGAGATGCAGGCCCGGTAGTGGCCGGACAACCTGATCGACCGGCAGGCGTGACAGCCTCAGGATCGAATCACTCCTGTCACCGAGCAGGTCGAGCACGAGCTCGGGGATGCGGTACATCGGCATCTCGCCCGTGTTGACAGGCCCGTTCCTGCCGTCAATGACGATCATCGGCGTCCTGGTCAGGGTGCGAAACATCGGGTCCGTGAACTTGCCCCGGGATGATTCGAGCATACCGATCTCCGTATAGCCTCCATAGTTCGGACCGAGGAATGGCAAGTGATCGCCAAACATCACGATGAGGCCGTCGGGATCGCGCTTGCGCAGCTCTTCAAGGAACACCATGAGCTCGCGTGACTTGTAATAGATCTGGTTCACATAATCCTCGAGCATGCGGTTGTCACCGGATGCCTGGATGACTTTCGGGCGGCTTGCGTTGAACGGGTAGTCGAGATGGCCAAAGATGGTGACGATGTAGTCGAGGATCGGCTCCCCGGACTGCAGTTTGCTGTCGAGTTTTTCGAGCATTTGCCGGTAGAGCGATGCATCGCCAAGAAAATTCCTGTTCATGTCGTCGAGCACAAAATCCTTTTTCGACCAGTAGGTATCGAAGCCGATGCGGTCATAGACGTTGACGCGATTCCAGAAGGCGGCGACGTTCGGGTGCGAGGTGTAGGTCTGATAGCCTTGCGCGCGCAGGTGCGCCGGGAGGCAGGGCGCAGCCTTGCGCACCCAGCCCTCGAAGAAGACGGTGTCGACCGTCACCGGAAAGCCGCACAGCACCTCGAACTCTGCATTGGCCGTATAGCCGCCAAAGACCGGTGACAACACCGTGGAGTTGCCGGTTTGTGCCCAGAGTTGACGAAACTCGGGTGAAATCGGATCCCCGGAGAATTCAATACCCTCAAGCAGCAGGGGGTCCCAGAAGGACTCGAGAAGAATAATGTGCACGTTGCGCTTCGGGAAGTCATTCGAGGCCTCCTGCGCTCCCGCCCCGTTATGGCCAAGAGTTTCCAATGCCTTCGTGACCGCAACCTCGTCAGGCACATCGAGTCCGCGGGAGATGTTGCGGGCGGTCTCCTGCACCAGGTGAATCAGCAGACCGCGCTCGCGGTAGTTTCCCGGCTGGTTCCAGATCCAGTCGCCGAACTGCTTGTCCATGGCCGCCATCATTTGCGCCGGCCAGTTCAGCAGGACAAGGATACCGGCACCGACCAGTGAAAGACTCAACCAGGAGCGCGGATGCCGCCAGTGGATCATGGCCGCCAGCGCGGTGAGCGGTACGGCAAGCATGAGCACCATGATCCAGAATTTCCAGCCGCTGAAGAGCATGAACATGTTGCGCACGCTGATGAAATCGTCAGGCATCATCGGGCTGCCGAGGATCACCATCTTGAGTGCATTGCTGACATGGAGAATTGTCACGACCAGGGCATAGGCGATGGCATATGTCCTGAAGTTGCGCGCCATCAGATAGATCACGCTCGAAAGCAGCAGGTGGGCAAGAAAATCCCGGATCCAGAAGCGCGGAAGGACCTCGACATCAAAGAAGAGATTGCTGCCGGCCTCGAGGATGGCATAAACGAGCAGTGTCCAGGCAGCGATGCCGGCAGGGATGCGAACCCAGGGGCGTGTGAAAAAACGTTTCAAGGTGTTACCCGAACAGCGGGCGAGCGAGTGTCATCGTGGCCAGAAAGACAGTGAAAAAGCCGGAAGGTTGCACACAGGTGTAAATTATCCTGCCGTGCGTTCGGCTGATCAGGCGTTGATGACCTTTTCAATGCGATCGAGAGCATTTTCCAGCGCCTCCATGCCTGTTGCAATGGAGATGCGCATGTGGCCGCCGAGACCGAAAGCGCTGCCGGGCACCACGGCGACACCGGCATTCTCGATCAGGTATTCGCCCATCTCGAGGTCGTTGCTGACACCGTCAGTCGACTCGATCATGCCCTCGATATTCGGAAACACATAGAAGGTGCCGTCTGTTGGCAGGCACTCGATACCCTTCATGCCGTTCAGGCGCCCGACGACATAATCATGACGTTCCCTGAAAGCGCCCAGCATGGTGCCGATCGCATCCTGCGGGCCATTGAGAGCAGCGACCGCTGCAGCCTGCGAAATCGAGGCCGGGTTCGAGGTGCTCTGCGACTGGATTTTCTTCATGGCCTTGATGATGTCAGACGGGCCGCCCGCATAGCCGATGCGCCAGCCGGTCATGGAGTAGGCCTTGGAAACACCGTTCAGCACCATGGTCTGGTCGTACAGATCCGGACAGGCCATGAGGATGTTGCAGAAAGGCTCGTCGCTCCAGAGGATGTGCTCGTACATGTCGTCCGTAGCGACGAGGATGTTGGGATACTGCCTGATGACTTCTCCAAGTGCCTCGAGTTCGGCACGCGTATAGGCCATGCCGGTCGGGTTGGAGGGGCTGTTCAGCACGAGCAGGCGAGTCTTCTCCGTGATGGCAGCGGCCAGCTGTTCCGGCGTGATCTTGAATTGTTGGGCCGCGCCTGCCCGGATATAGACCGGGATGCCGCCGGCGAGTATCGTCATGTCAGGGTAGGAGACCCAGTAGGGTGCCGGAATAATCACCTCGTCGCCCGGGTCGAGCAGGGCCTGTGCAAGGTTGTAAAAGCTCTGCTTGCCGCCGCAGGAGACCAGGATCTGGTCTGAGGAATACTCGTGCCCGTTGTCACGCCTGAACTTGTCGATAACGGCCTGCTTGAGCTCTGCCGTGCCATCGACCGGGGTGTACTTGGTCTTGCCATCGTGAATGGCCTGGATGGCGGCTTCCTTGATATGTTCCGGCGTATCGAAATCGGGTTCGCCGGCGCCGAGACCGATGACATCCTTGCCTGCTGAACGCAATTCTGCCGCACGGGCCGTGATCGCAAGGGTGGGAGATGGCTTGACAGCCTGTACGCGTTGGGACAGCTTGATGCTCATTCCGGGCTACTCTTGAATATGGATCAGCAGGCGGCAGATTTCTGCAATAATGCCTAATTTTGCCGCAACTCGTAGCGCCATGTCGAAAGATTTTCAGCTCGAATCGAAATATTCGCCCGCCGGTGACCAGCCCGAAGCGATCGAGCGTCTCGTCGAGGGGCTCAATGACGGTGAGGCGGGCATGACATTGCTTGGCGTGACCGGCTCCGGCAAGACCTTCACGATTGCCAACGTGATCGAGCAGGTACAGCGACCGACCCTGATTCTGGCACACAACAAGACGCTCGCGGCACAGCTCTACGGGGAGATGAAGGAGTTCTTCCCGCACAATGCCGTCGAATATTTCGTCTCCTATTACGACTACTACCAGCCCGAGGCCTACGTCCCCTCGTCGGATACCTTCATCGAGAAGGATGCCTCGGTCAACGAGCACATCGAGCAGATGCGGCTGTCGGCAACCAAGGCGCTGCTCGAGCGTCATGACACCATCATTGTCGCGACCGTCTCGGCAATCTACGGCCTCGGTGATCCGCGTGCCTACCTCGGCATGATGCTGCACCTAGTGCGCGGTGATCTCATGGACCAGCGCACGATCCTCAAGCGCCTGGCCGAACTGCAGTACAAGCGCAACGACGTGGTGCTGGAGCGCGGTAACTTTCGCGTGCGCGGCGAGGTCATTGACATCTATCCCGCAGAGTCTGACGAGGAAGCCGTGCGTATCGAGATGTTCGATGACGAGATAGAGAATTTGAGCATCTTCGATCCCCTGACCGGAGAAATCCTGCGGAAGGTGCCACGTTACTCGGTTTACCCGAAAACACACTATGTCACGCCACGTGAAACCATCGTCGGCGCTATCTCGGCCATCAAGGAAGAGATGCGCGAGCGTGTCGCCGAACTGCGTGCCATGGACAAGCTTGTCGAGGCGCAGCGCCTCGAACAGCGCACCCTCTTTGATATCGAGATGATGAACGAGCTCGGCTACTGCTCCGGCATAGAGAACTATTCGCGCTATCTCTCGGGCCGCGCACCGGGCGAGCCGCCACCGACCCTGTTCGATTATTTGCCGGCTGACGCTTTGCTGGTCATCGACGAGTCCCATGTCACCGTCTCACAGATCGGCGGCATGTACCGCGGTGACCGTTCGCGCAAGGAAAACCTCGTCGAGTACGGCTTCCGGTTGCCATCGGCGCTCGATAATCGTCCGCTGAAATTCGAGGAATTCGAGGCACGTGCCCCGCAGACCATCTATGTGACGGCGACACCACGTAACTACGAGATCGAGCACTCGGGTGCTGTGATCGAGCAGGTCGTCAGGCCGACAGGACTTGTCGACCCGGAGGTCGAGGTTCGCCCTGCCATGACCCAGGTCGATGATCTGTTGTCGGAGATCCACAAGCGGGTAGAGCTGGGCCATCGCATCCTCGTCACGACACTCACCAAGCGCATGGCTGAGGATCTGACAGAGTATCTCCTGGAACATGACGTCAAGGTGCGCTACCTGCACTCGGACATCGACACGGTGGAACGTGTCGAGATCATTCGCGACCTGCGCCTGGGCGTGTTCGACGTGCTCGTCGGCATCAACCTGCTCAGGGAGGGGCTCGATATGCCCGAGGTTGCCCTGGTCGCCATCCTCGATGCAGACAAGGAGGGCTTTCTGCGTTCCGAGACCTCGCTGATACAGACCATCGGCCGTGCCGCGCGTAATCTCCATGGCAGGGCGATCCTGTATGCCGACCAGGTGACCGGTTCGATGAAACGCGCCATCGACGAGACCAATCGCCGCCGCGACAAGCAAATGGCCTTCAACAGGGAGCATGGCATCACGCCGAAGTCTGTCATGAAAAAGGTTGCCGATATCATGGAAGGCGCCTACCCGGGTGCACCCGTAAAGGCGAAGCAGTATGCAAAGGTCGCACAGGAAATGGCCGAGTATGCCTCGCTGACGCCCTCGCAGATGATGAAGAAAGTCAAGGAGCTCGAGAAACAGATGTACCGGCATGCAGAGAATCTCGAATTCGAGGAAGCCGCAAGGATCCGCGACAAGCTCAAGCACTTGCGTGGCGAGGGGCTTGTCGCCTGACTTGCTGGTCAGGCAAGGTCGGTAAAACAGGACGCAGAAGTCGCAAGAGTCCTCAGAGAACGCAAAGTAGTTATGGGTTGTCAGTACTCGTGATCTGGATGAGGTTTAAGGCCAGTTCCGCTTTCAGTGTATTCAACCATGAACCAGCCACCAATTCTCTGCGCCCTTTGCGCTTCTCCGCGAACTTTGCGTCCAGCTCTTCGAATGCCTGCCGTTGCGAGGAGCGCCGCGACGTGGCACTCTCGATATCCAATACCCACTGTCTTCCAGAATCTCCTTGAAGCTCAAAAAACGCGACATCGCCGGTTTCCAGCAGGCCGTCCTCGAGTGGTTCGGTCTGCATGGTCGCAAGAACCTGCCCTGGCAGCAGGACCCCACACCCTACCGGGTCTGGATCTCGGAGATCATGCTGCAGCAGACGCAGGTGGCGGTCGTTATTCCCTACTACGAACGCTTCATGCAACGCTTTCCCGATATCGAAACCCTTGCGACGGCAAGCCAGGATGACGTCCTGTCACACTGGTCAGGCCTGGGCTATTACAGCCGTGCCCGCAACCTTCACAAGGCGGCACAACTCGTCGTGGAGAAACATGGCGGCATTTTTCCCGAGGCGATCGGTGCAATCGAGGCCCTTCCCGGGATCGGTCGCTCGACCGCAGGCGCCATCCTGTCACTGTCGAAAAACCTTCCGCACCCGATCCTTGACGGTAACGTCAAGCGGGTACTGGCTCGTCACTTTGCTATCGAGGGCTGGCCGGGGACTGGCAGTGTGCTGAAGTCGCTCTGGAATCTCAGCGAGCAGTTGACCCCGGTCCGGCAGGCTGCCGATTACAACCAGGCGATGATGGATCTCGGCGCGACACTCTGCACGCGCAGCAAGCCAGGCTGCCTGCGATGTCCGCTACAGCCCGGTTGCGAGGCGCATGCACTTAGCAGACAAGCCGATTTTCCCGGTAGGAAACCCAAAAGAGAGCTGCCTGAAAAATCGACACGCATGCTGCTCATTCGGAACAGGGATGGTGAAATCCTGCTCGAAAAGCGTCCGCAAAGCGGTATCTGGGCCGGGCTCTGGAGCTTGCCTGAGCGCCACCCGGCCGAGTCCATCGAGGAGGGATGCCGGCAGCTGGTCGGCGATGAGCCTGTGACATCAGAAGCACTTCCGTCAAGACGCCACACCTTCAGCCACTACCATCTGGACATCCACCCGGAACTCGTCACCATCAATAACCCTGCAAGGGGTGTGATGGATAGCAACAGGCACGTCTGGTATAAACCGTGGCAGATTAAATCACTGGGAGTGGCCGCGCCGGTTGCGCGCCTGCTTCGGGAAATCGAGGAACAGAGATGAGCAGAACCGTGAATTGCGTCAAGCTGAAAAAGGAAGCCGAGGGTCTCGACCGTGCTCCTTATCCGGGTGAACTCGGGAAGAAAATTTTTGACAATGTCTCGAAGGAGGCCTGGCAGCAGTGGCTTGGCCACCAGACCATGCTCATCAACGAGTACCGCCTGAGTCCGGTCGATCCCAAGGCGCGCACCTTCCTCGAGGAACAGATGGAAAAATTCTTCTTTAGTGACGAGCAGGCCGAGCTGCCCCCGGATTACAAGCCCGGGTAACCACTCGACTCTCAGCTGTTTTCCCCGGCATGGCGGGTGCCGGGAAGGAAGAGCGGATCGACAGGGGATCATGCCCGTCCATCGGGACTAGACCTTGACTTCCATCCTGACAGCAGGTTTAATTGCGCCTTCATTTTTCGGCCTCCTTGCCGGAAATATGCCCAGGTAGCTCAGTCGGTAGAGCAGGGGACTGAAAATCCCCGTGTCGGCAGTTCGATTCTGTCCCTGGGCACCATATCTATCAAAGGCTTACGGTCAATTTTCCGCA
>JASFFK010000119.1:0-7141 GCA_050124335.1 Chromatiales bacterium
TCAGGGCATAAAGCAGGTGCTCCACCGTCATGAATTCATGACGTTCCTCGTTGGCCCGGTTAAAGGCCTGATTCAGGGTCAGCTCGAGTTCTGCGTTCAACATACCGGGTTTCCGTTCTACTCACCAGCCGCGGCTCTCGGTCCGCTGCCTCCGGGTAGTTATTATCACTAGGCCTCTTCGAGGGCACAGAGCAGCGGGTGCTGATGCTCCCTGGAATAGGAATTGACCTGCTGAACCTTGGTTTCAGCGACATCCCTGGTAAAAACACCACAGACACCTTTTCCGCGGGTATGGACATGCAGCATGATCTGGGTTGCCTTCTCCTGATTCATGCGAAAAAAGCGCTGCAGCACGTCCACGACAAAATCCATCGGTGTGAAGTCATCGTTCAGCAGGATGACCTTGTACATCGGTGGCTTCTTGAGCTTTGGTTTCGCCTCCAGTGTGGCGAGATCCTGATCCGAGTGGTCCTGCGAAGACATACCGACAATGCTACTCTTGATGAATAAAATAAATAGTGCGCCTTCAGCCTGATTTCAAGCGCACCGGAGAACCTTCATCATTCTACTGACAAGTCTCTCCAGATCAAACGTGTCCGGGTGGTGGGATTTCCCCCGCCACGGAGAGTCGTGAAAAATTGTCCCGCAGGAACAGATCAGGCTATTTGACCTGAATTGACGCAGTATTATAATTCAAGAACATGGGGGAACCTCGCGGCAAGGTTCTGGACTTTGCAGCAGGGTACAACGCGATCACCGAAGGCCCGCCCATTCTGGCGATTCGTAGCTGAAAAACCTGCTTCAACACCTGGCCAGCGTCTTGCAAGGAGCTCGCACCGGAGATATGGCCAACCGCAACGGACAGTTGCCATTGGTCAGCTCCCGGGAAATATTCCGGGTCGGAGCAGGAGCTTCAACTTTTCAAGAACAATCGGGGCCGCTGACCGCAAGAATCAAGAAGAAGCGGGTTATTGTAAATACGGCAACAGGAGGAATGAATATGCCAACCGGCACAGTCAAGTGGTTCAACAATCGCAAGGGGTACGGCTTCGTTGTCCCTGACCAGGGTGACGAGGATGTCTTCATCCATTTTTCTTCAATCCAGATGGATGGGTTCAAGACCCTCAAGGAGGGGCAGAAAATCGCCTTTGAGATCTCTGAAGGGCCAAAAGGATTACATGCCACCAATATCCAGACGGATATCAGTTGATCGAACGGGCAGCATGCCCTGGACAGGCCCGTGAAAAAATAAAGCCGGAAGCCCGTTCAAAACGGGCTTCCGGCTTTTCGTTTGAATGACAGCAAACGGGTTACATCTTGCCGATAACAGCATCGCCAAAACCGGAACAGCTCAGTTCGGTTGGATTGTCCATGAGTCGCGCAAGATCATAGGTGACTGTTTTGGCCGAAATCGCTCCGGAAACGCCCCTGATGATGAGATCGGCGGCCTCCGTCCAGCCCATGTGGCGCAGCATCATCTCGGCTGAAAGGATCACCGAACTCGGGTTGACCTTGTCGAGACCCGCATATTTGGGTGCCGTGCCATGGGTGGCCTCGAACATGGCGACCGAATCAGAGAGATTTGCACCAGGCGCGATACCGATTCCCCCGACCTGCGCAGCCAGCGCATCGGAAATGTAGTCACCATTGAGGTTCATGGTCGCAATAACCTCATAATCCTGCGGACGCAGCAGGATCTGCTGCAGGAAATTATCGGCAATGACATCGTTGATCGTGATGGTGTTGCCTGACCGGGGGTTCACGAGCGTACACCAGGGACCGCCATCGAGCTCGGTCGCACCGAACTCGTTCTTCGCAAGCTCGTACCCCCAGTCCTTGAAGGCCCCCTCGGTGAACTTCATGATATTGCCCTTGTGGACAAGCGTGAGGCTCTTCCTGTCGTTGTCGATGGCATACTGGATCGCCTTGCGCACCAGCCGCTCGGTGCCCTCCCGGGAGACCGGCTTGATACCGATACCGGAGCTTTCGGGAAAACGGATCTTGGTAACGCCCATCTCGTTGATCAGGAAGTCAATGACTTTCTGTGCCTCGGGTGTACCGGACGCCCACTCGACACCTGCATAGATGTCCTCGGAATTCTCGCGAAAAATGACCATGTCAGTCTTCTCCGGCTCCCTCAGCGGACTCGGCGTACCGTCAAAATAGCGGACCGGGCGCAGGCAGACGTAGAGATCGAGTTCCTGGCGCAACGCCACGTTCAGGGAGCGGATACCACCACCGACGGGGGTTGTGAGCGGTCCCTTGATCGAGACGACATAGTCGCGCACTGCTGCCATCGTCTCTTCCGGCAGCCAGATGTCACTGCCATAAACACGGGTGGACTTCTCCCCGGCATAGACCTCCATCCAGGCGATCTTGCGGGAACCGCCATAGGCCTTCTCTACGGCCGCATCCACAACCTTTTGCATGACTGGTGTGACATCAATGCCGATGCCATCGCCCTCGATAAAAGGGATGATCGGCTGATCCGGAACATTCAGCGAAAAATCGCTGTTGAGGGTAATTTTGTCACCTTCTGCCGGAATCTCGATTTTGTCGAAAGCCATGGATTGCATCCTCCAGTAGGGTATAAAGACAGACTGGTGCGAAATTCTAGCATAGTGCAATGCACAAGCTGATCCTCTTTAACAAGCCGTGGGGGGTGTTGAGCCAGTTCACAGCCGAGCAAGGCCATCCCGGCCTTCGCGACTATCTTGACATGCCTGGCATCTATCCGGCAGGTCGCCTCGATCGTGACAGCGAGGGCCTGTTGCTGCTGACCGATGATGGCAAGCTGCAACATCGCCTGAGTCACCCGAAACACAAGAAGTGGAAAACCTATCTGGTTCAGGTTGAAGGCATCCCCTCGCGGGAGGCTCTTGAAAAACTGCGCCAGGGCGTCGAACTCAGGGACGGCCTGACACTCCCGGCAAAGGTCCGTGCCATCCCGGAGCCAGAGTCACTCTGGCCCCGGGATCCTCCGGTGCGGTTCAGGAAAAAGATTCCCACCAGCTGGCTTGAAATCGCCATCCGGGAAGGAAGAAACCGCCAGGTTCGACGCATGACGGCTGCAGTCGGATTCCCGACCTTGCGGCTTGTCAGGGTTCAGGTGGGAAAGTGGAAACTGCGAGGATTGCAGCCCGGGGAGTACGTTGTAATCGACGTCTGATCAGGGTCCGGAGCACCTGACAGTCAATCCTCGGACGCTTTCTTTGCCTTTTTGATTTCCTTTTCAATCAGCCTGGTAATCCAGTTCGAGAGTGAACGCCCATCCTCTTCAGCAATCCTCCTGGCTGCCTTCTTCAGTTCTGGTGATATCCTGATATTAATTATTTTCGACTTTGACATATTTCTGCAAATATTTGAGATTAGGCTAGATATTCAGAAAAGGATGTAGTATGTTTGTATATACAAAAACAATACGATGTACTTCGCAATATTATACACGCACAACGAGGTGGCAGATATGACGATTCACGACGCACAATCCGAGCTCCGCTACCCGCCAAAAATGACATGGACGGCTGTTGCTGTCGAAATCTGCGTTATCGCATTTGCCCTCGTCATTTTAATGGTGGCAACCGGATAAGATGTCGGACCGGCTCCTGCCGGTCCGGATGACACGCCCCGACTCCTTCCCTGCCTGATGGGCAGCAAGAACACCTTGACCCACGCAAAAACAGCGCTGGAAAAACCCCATGATCTGGACACCCCGCACGACTGTTGCTGCCATTATCGAGCGCAACAGTGAATTTCTCATGGTACGCGAAAGGAGCGAGGCCGGCGCCATCGTCCTGAACCAGCCTGCCGGACATCTCGAGGCATCGGAAACCCTGATCGATGCCGTAATTCGCGAATCCCTCGAGGAGACCGCGTGGCATGTCGAGCCGGAGGCGCTGGTCGGCATCTACAAGTGGCGAATTCCGCCCGATGGTGTGACCTACGTGCGCTACTGCTTTGCAGCCAGGCCGCTGTCACAGGATTCGGCAAGAGATCTCGACGGTGGTATCCTGTCGGCGGACTGGATGACCGCCGCAGAAATCATGCAACTCGCACGGTCACATCGCAGTCCGATGGTCCAGCGTTGTATTGATGATTACCTGACCGGCAGAAGCTATCCGCTGGGATTGATTCATGAGATTGACTAGATTACTGATACTGCTTTTATCTGTTTATCCCGCCGTCCCGGCGGTCGCTGATGTCCAGTACGATCTTCTTGGCCATAAAAAACCCCGTGAGCATATAAACAATCCCACGCCGGGCCGCTTCTCTGTCTGCTTCCAGCATTCATGCGCGAGGGTCGAGCATGTTTCCCTGACATCCGACCAGTGGCGCAAGGTCGGCTCTTTCTTCTCGCCGGAGGCTGTCACCGCGGAACAGGAACGTCGCCAGATTGCAGATGCCATCGCCTGGCTCGAAATCGCGGTCGGCTCGGAGATTGATGCACTCGATGACCGGGGCGGCAACCTTGAGGGGTTCATGGCCAACGGCAACCAGCTGGATTGTGTTGACGAATCCACCAACAGCACGACCTATATCACCATGATACAGAATGCCGGCTTCCTGAAGTTTCACCGGGTCGAAAAACGTGCAACAAGAGGCGGGATTTTTTTCGGCGGGGTGTGGCCCCACTCGACCGCCGTGATCAGCGAACTCGACACTGGAAACAAGTGGGCGGTGGATTCCTGGTTTTTCGACAATGGCGAAAAGCCGACCGTCGTGCAGCTCAGGAAATGGCGGACCGGCTGGAGCCCCGAAGGCGCAAAACACTGACCGTGGCAAAACTTCGCCAGCGGTTCCTCGGTCTGTTCCTGCCATTGCCGGCTTGCGTACTGGCGCCCGTCACGCATGCCTATACCCTCGATACCTGCGCGGACTACCACTGCGACATCATCATCCCCGTCACCCTCGATGACCGCGAGAAGCAGCAAATCAGGCAGCTTTTCAGCGATGTCGGAAATCCTGCCGAGGAACGTGACCGTATCGCACAGGCCATCGGATTGTTCGAGCGACTGGTCGGACCAAAGAACGGCACCAACGACGACCTTGGCAAGAACCCGCCCGATGCCCCCTATAGCCCGCTGGGAGGGCAACTGGACTGCATCTCCGAGTCGACCAACTCCACGACCTATCTGAAACAGCTCGAAACTGCAGGACTGCTCAGGTGGCACAGCGTCGATGAGCGTGCCGTGCGCCATCGCTGGCTCTTCGCCGTGCACTGGACAGCTGTCATCAGCGACCGCGGCGGTATGCAGTACGCCGTCGACAGCTGGTATGGAGACAATGGTGATCCCGCCATCGTTCTGCTCCTCGAGGCCTGGTACAGGGGCGAGGAACGCTAGTATGAGCAAGGTGATCGTGGGTCTTTCCGGAGGCGTCGATTCCTCGGTGGCAGCCCTGCTCCTGCTCGAGCAGGGTTACGATATAGATGGCCTCTTCATGAAAAACTGGGAGGAGGATGACAGCGAGGAGTACTGCAGCGCCGCCGCCGATCTCCAGGACGCCATGGCCGTTGCCGACAAGCTCGGCATCCGGCTTCATACTGTCAATTTTTCATCCGAATACTGGGACAGGGTATTTGCCTACTTTCTCGACGAATATCGTGCCGGGCGTACACCCAACCCTGACGTCCTGTGTAACAGGGAGATCAAGTTCAAGGCATTTCTCGACCATGCGCTAGGCCTCGGCGCTGAAAAAATCGCCACAGGTCACTATGCCCGCCTTTCAGAGGCCGGCGGGCGCTATTCTCTTCAGCAGGCCGCCGACAAGAACAAGGACCAGACCTACTTTCTCTACCTGCTCAGCCAGTATCAGCTCGCACACGCCCTCTTTCCGCTAGGTAATATCGACAAGCCCGAGGTGCGCCGGCTTGCAAAAGCCGCCGGTTTCCCGACCCACGACAAGAAAGACAGCACAGGAATCTGCTTTATCGGCGAACGGCGGTTCCGTGATTTCCTCGCGCAATACCTGCCGGCACAGCCAGGCAACATCGAGACACCGGAGGGCGAAATCATCGGGACACACCAGGGCCTCATGTATCACACTATTGGCCAGCGGCAGGGGCTTCACATTGGCGGCCTCAAGGGCCGGGGGGATGCTCCGTGGTATGTCGCTGGCAAGGATTTGCAGCGCAATGTTCTGGTTGCCGTTCAGGGGAGTGACCACCCGCTGCTTTTCGCATCCAGCCTTTTCGCAAGCCCGGTTCACTGGATCGCTGGCGAGGCACCGGGGTTTCCGTTAACCTGCATGGCGCGCTGCAGGCATCGTCAACCACTGCAGGAATGTACCGTGACCATGACAACCGAAGAGAAAAGCATTGCCGTGGAATTCAGAGAACCGCAACGCGCCCTCACACCCGGCCAGGCCATTGTCCTCTACGATGAGGAGACCTGTCTTGGCGGCGCGACGATCAGAGACATCCGCTGATGACACAAGCCTCCGACAGAACCCTCGCCCTCGCCGCCGTCTATCAGGCAGCCACTCTCGTCGACAGCATGGCGCAAACAGGCAATGCCGAGAGCGAGGCTGTCTCCAGTTCGCTCTACAGCCTCTTTCAACAGAGCCCGGCTTCAGCTGCAGATGTTTACGGCGGTATAGAAGGAGTGAAACTTGGCCTCATGGCGCTGCGCAAGCAACTGACGGCTCCGGACCGGGAACAGCTGCAAATACCGAAATACGCCCTGAGCCTGCTCGTCCTCGCCGGCAAGCTCAAGAAAGACCAGGATACCCTCGACATCATTTCCGAGGGCATTCAGCAGGCGCAGGAGAAGCTGTCGCTCTATGCTCATGATCACAGCAACCAGATTGCTGCCATGGCCGATCTGTACAGGCAGAGCATCAGCAATATCTCGCCGAGAATCATGGTGAAGGGCCAGCCGCTGTTTCTGCAGAATCCCGACACCCAGAACAGGATCAGGGCGCTGTTGCTGGCTGGCATCCGCTCGGCAGTCCTCTGGAAACAGCTGGGCGGCTCCCGCCTGCAGTTGCTGTTCTCGAGAAAACGGATCGTGGCCGAAACCGAAGAGCTTCTGCAGCAACTGGTCGAGACACCTGCTCACTGAAACTGCGACATCATCACTGCCATGGCAATGATTGAGTCAACGCGATAAAGAAGATCTTTCGCTCTTGATGCATTGACGGG
>JASFFK010000120.1:0-6988 GCA_050124335.1 Chromatiales bacterium
CCTTTTGCACTCGTTTTTGTTTTCAGGCGTATCGTATTTAAAAGTATAGACCCTCTCTCGTGATCAGCGATATCTACTCACATCAGTCAGCGCCCTTCGCGTTTTTGGTGATCAGCATGTGCTCGTCCGGATCTCCCTGTGCGAGGCGCTCTCCTCACCTGCCCCGCCTGGTCGGTGTCACCCGCGCGGTACCGACTGTTCGGCGCAAACACCCCGTGGATTCCGGTGAGGTTGACTCGCGGTTTCGGCACCGTGGTCGCAGCTGCACGATGAAATGCGACTAGCCGGCCGTGTGCTGAATTCACGAATAGCCTCGAACACAGCACGGACCTCTGGTGACGGTGCGATACAGATGGTTCGATATGTGTCCACGATGGGGAGCCACCTGTCAGAAAAGCCTGCATCAGCCGACGCGGGCTTTTTTTGTATAATGTCGCCCCTATATCCAGACAATAACTGATTGACCACGACAATGACCATGTACCAGACCGACAACCTGCGCATCCAGGGTATCAAGGAGGTGGCGGCCCCCTCCCAGGTGCATGATGCCTTTCCGATCACGGAAACCGCAGCAAAGACAGTTCACGATGCGCGCGAATCGGTCCATAACATCCTGCACGGAACGGATGATCGCATCGTCATCATCGTCGGTCCCTGTTCCGTCCATGATCCAGAAGCTGCGATGGAATATGCCGGGAAGCTCAACGCACTGCGTGACGCGTTGCAGGATAACCTGCACATCATCATGCGGGTCTACTTCGAGAAACCACGCACCACTGTCGGCTGGAAAGGGCTCATCAACGATCCCGATCTCAACGGCACATTCAAGATCAACAAGGGGCTGCACCTCGCGCGTGAGCTTCTTCTTAATCTCAACGACCTTGGGCTGCCGACGGCCACCGAGTTCCTCGATCTCATCAGCCCGCAGTACATCGCAGACCTCATTAGCTGGGGAGCGATCGGTGCCAGGACGACCGAAAGCCAGGGGCACCGCGAACTCGCCTCCGGCCTCTCCTGCCCTGTCGGCTTCAAGAACGGCACGGATGGCCGGCTGCAGATCGCGATCGATGCGATCCGTGCGGCGCAGCGTCCGCATCACTTCATGTCTCTGACCAAGGCCGGCCACTCCGCAATTTTCTCCACGAGGGGGAATGATGACTGCCACGTGATTCTTCGCGGTGGCAGCCGGCCGAACTACGATGCCGAGAGTGTCGACATCGCTGCGAAAGAGATGGAGGAAGCAGGCCTGAAGCCCAATCTCATGATCGACTTCAGCCATGCCAACAGCAAGAAGCAGCATGAACGCCAGGTCGATGTCGGTCACGATGTCGCGCGCCAGATTGCACGGGGTGACCGGCGCATCATTGGCGCCATGATCGAAAGCCACCTTGTCGGCGGCCGTCAGGACAATACCGACAAGGCCAGTCTCACCTACGGCCAGAGCATCACGGATGCCTGTATCAGCTGGGATATGACGGAACCGCTGCTCCGAGAACTGGCCGATGCCGTCAAAAAGCGCAGAGAGACGTCTTCCTGACAGAAGATGGCCGGTTCAGGCAGGCATTCAGTGCTCCATCCAATCAGTCTTGTAGAGCGTGATACGGGGATTACAAAAGACACCTTGAGAATCTGGGAACGCCGTTACGGCTTTCCGCTGCCTGAACGCAATGAGAAGGGAGAGCGCCTCTATCCGGACGAACAGGTGGCACGCCTTGTGACCATCCGCAAGCTGCTCGATCACGGCATGCGCCCCGGCAAGGTTGTCCCGCTTGGCGAGACCGAGCTGCAACAGCTCGCAGGGCAATATCTCGGAGCACAGGCTGACAGGAACATACCGCAAGACCTGAGACATTTGCTGCATGCCGTGGAATCATGCGACCTTGCCGGGCTCGAGGAGTTGTTGCACAGGCAGCTCGCACTCAAGGGGCTGGAGGCCTGTGTCACAGAGGTCATCTCCCCCCTCATGGAATGGATCGGGGATTTGTGGGCTGCAGACAGGATGGAAATCTACGAGGAGCACCTGCTCACCAGGCAGGTCTATCGATTCCTGGACCTCGTCATCTCCCGGACAAATCTCGAGGACAGGCGCAGGCCGGTCATCCTTGCGACCCTGCCGGGTGAACAGCACGGTATCGGCCTGCTCATGACAGAAGCGATTTTGCTGACGCGTGAGATTCCGTCACTGAACCTGGGAACGCAGATCCCTATCCCGCAGCTCGCCCTTGTTGCCGCAAAGGCTGACGCCCGTGCGATTGGTGTCTCTTTCAGCGCTTCCTTTCCTGCTCGCAAGATCCGTCCGTTGCTGAGTGAACTGCTTGAAGCAACACAGCACTCCCTTGATCTGCTCGTGGGCGGGGCCGGAACGGCTCACATCAGGCGCGTTCCGGAGCGGATCCGTCTCATCAGGAGCTTCAGGGAACTCTGACAGAGAACTCAAGTGCCACTCAATCCGATTTGAAACAGGATACGTAAACGCACATACCCCGCACCGTAACAGGAGTTGCTCAGACCTCCTTGTAGATCTCCGCACCCTGCTTGCGGAACTCCTCAGCCTTTTCCTTCATGCCCTCCTCGATCGCAACATCGATGTCGCCGATTTTCTGGGCAGCAGCATAGTCCCGCACGTCCTGAGTGATCTTCATGGAGCAGAAGTGCGGTCCGCACATGGAGCAGAAATGCGCCACCTTGTGTGCCTGTGCCGGCATGGTCTCGTCGTGGAATTCGCGTGCGCGCTCGGGATCCAGCGACAGGTTGAACTGGTCTTCCCAGCGGAACTCGAAACGCGCCTTGGAGAGCGCATTGTCACGGACCTGCGCGCCGGGCAAACCCTTCGCAAGGTCGGCCGCGTGGGCCGAGATCTTGTAGGCAATGATGCCGTCGCGCACGTCGTTCTTGTCCGGCAGGCCAAGGTGCTCCTTCGGCGTGACATAGCAGAGCATGGCGGTGCCGTACCAGCCGATCTGCGCAGCGCCGATGGCAGAGGTGATGTGATCGTAGGCCGGTGCAATATCGGTTGTCAGCGGACCGAGCGTGTAAAACGGCGCTTCGAAGCAATCGGTCAGTTCCTTGTCCATGTTCTCCTTGATCATCTGCATCGGCACATGGCCCGGTCCCTCGATCATGACCTGTACATCGTGCTCCCAGGCAATCTTTGTCAGCTCACCAAGGGTCTCGAGTTCACCGAACTGGGCGGCATCATTGGCGTCTGCCAGGCAGCCAGGACGCAGTCCGTCACCCAGGGAGAAGGAGACATCGTAGGCCTTCATGATCTCGCAGATCTCATCGAAATGTGTGTAGAGGAAGTTTTCCTCGTGATGCGCCAGGCACCACTTGGCCATGATGGAACCGCCTCGGGAAACAATGCCGGTCACACGCTCCGCGGTCAGGGGAACATACTTGAGGCGCACACCGGCATGGATCGTAAAGTAGTCGACGCCCTGTTCCGCCTGCTCGATCAGGGTGTCACGAAACATCTCCCAGGTCAGCTCCTCGGCCTTGCCGTCGACTTTTTCGAGCGCCTGGTAAATAGGCACGGTACCGATCGGCATGGGTGAATTACGCAAGATCCACTCGCGTGTCTCGTGGATGTTCTTGCCGGTCGAGAGATCCATGAGTGTGTCGCCGCCCCAGCGCGCCGACCAGACCATCTTTTCGACCTCTTCCTCGATGGAGGAAGTAACGGCAGAGTTGCCGATATTGGTATTGATCTTCACGCGGAAGTTGCGGCCGATGATCATCGGCTCGAGCTCCGGGTGATTGATGTTCGCAGGGATGATGGCACGCCCAGCGGCTACCTCCCGGCGCACGAATTCCGGCGTGATGCTCTCGGGCAGGCTGGCACCGAAACTCTCGCCCCGATGCTGCTTCAAAAGCTGTGCATAGCGCGGATCATTGCGCATCTCGTCGAGCTTCTGGTTCTCGCGGATGGCGACATATTCCATTTCCGGGGTGATGATGCCCTGGCGGGCATAGTGCATCTGGGTCACGTTCCTGCCAGCCTTCGCACGACGCGGCGGACGGATATGCTCGAAACGCAGGTTGGCAAGCTCGGGATCACTCTGCCGTTCCTTGCCATACTCGGATGTCGGCCCTGTCAGCAGTTCCGTATCGTCACGCTCGAGAATCCAGTCGGCACGGACATCAGGCAAGCCCTTGAGCAGGTCGATCTTCACGGCCGGGTCACCATAGGGTCCCGAAGTATCGTAGATGTAGATCGGCGGATTGGGCTCGTTGGTCCCGTTGGTCGTTGTGGGTGTCTGCTGCACCTCACGCATCGGGACGCGAATGTCAGGACGCGAACCCTCTGCATGAATCTTGCGCGAATTGGCGAATGGACGGGTAACTTCCCCGGAGAGCTCCGAGGTCTTCTTGATAAAATCTTCTGGTATGGCGCTCATGCTATCTCCCGGTGCGGCACTGGAAAGGCACGGGGGAACGCCCGGACAAGCCTCCCTACGCCAGCATCATCTGGATCAGGTTCCAAGGGTCTCTCTCAGCTCGCAATCGTTGCGGGCACCCCCGGCTCAGTGCGAGTCAGTATACGTGAAAATGGCAATGCGGGCTGGATAACAACAGGAATTACAGGCGATTCCTTGACCCTCCAGTCAGCTACAGGGTCTAGAATTTATGCATGAACCGGGCCTTCGTGACGATCAATTACCCGGGGTAAAGCTCTCAATGAAATACATCATCAGGTGTCGAAGATGAAAATCGGCGAACTGGTCAAACAATCCGGCATCCCTGCAGAGACCCTCTGTTACCGGGAAAGGGAAGGACTGCTCTTACCTGCCGGCCGCAGTGCCACCGGTTACCGCGAATATTCGAAAGAAAACCTCGCGCAGGTGGAGTTCATCAAGCGGGCCAAGTCCGTCGGCTTTTCGCTGTCAGAGATTGGCGAACTGCTGTCGATCCGCGTGGACCCGGAAAATCATACCTGCGGGGAAGTAAAACGGCTTGCGGACAGCAAGTTGCGGAATATCGAACGTAAAACCGAGGAACTCGGGGAGATGCATCATGCTCCCGCACGCATCAGTGAAATCTGTTACGGTGGTGATGCATCAGCGATTCGTTACACGATTCTCAACGTGCTGGAAAGAGGCGATCGCCGGAGTCATCCATGAGCAATTTTCTCGCCAACCTCCTCGAACTGACTCTCGATGCCGCGCCCTGGCTGCTGCTTGGGCTTGTGATCGGGGGGCTTATCAAGCGCCTCATGCCTGCGCGACTTCTCGAGAGACACCTGAAGGGAGAAGGATTTCTGCCGGTCGTCAAGGCTGCCCTGATCGGCGCACCATTGCCGCTTTGCTCCTGCGGTGTCATACCGGCCGCGCTCGGCCTGCGCCGCGCAGGCGCATCGAAATCCTCGACAGTCTCCTTCCTGGTATCAACACCGGAAACAGGCGTGGATTCGATTTCAGTGACATACGCAATGCTCGGCCCGGTCATGGCGATCGTGCGTCCCGTAGCCGCCGTGATCTCGGCAATCACCGCCGGCCTGCTGGTCGGCCGGAACGCTGCGAAGGCCTCATACACCTCTCCCGAAAAGCCTGCATCCGAAAGGAGCCTGAAACCGGCCTGTTGTGCATCGAAGCCCGCCACGGAGATCCGCACCGAAAGCAGCTGTTGCTCAACGTCACCACAAGAGACATCCTGCTGCAGCACCGGGACGGAAGCCACCCGGAGGAGCGATTCTGACTGGTTATCCGGAATTCGTTACGCGTTCACGGATCTGCTCTCAGGCATCCTCTTCTGGCTCTGCATCGGCCTGCTCTTTTCCGCGGCTGTTGCGACCTGGTTGCCACCGGATTTCCTGGCCCGATGGGGAAGCGGTCTTGTCGCGATGCTCGTCATGATTGCAGTGAGTATCCCGATGTACGTCTGTGCGACCGCATCGACACCGATTGCGGCCGGCCTGCTGCTGGCTGGCATCTCGCCAGGCACGGTACTCGTGTTTCTGCTGGCAGGGCCGGCCAGCAACATTGGCAGCATGGGCATTATTCGCAAGGAACTCGGCAAGCGTGCGCTGTTTGCCTACCTTGCAGGAGTCGCCGTCACTGCGATCGTCAGCGGATTGCTGCTGGACTGGTTTTTGCAGGTCAATGACATCAGCATCCAGTCCGAACTTGCAGCAAGCGAACACCTTGTTCCTCACTGGCTTGCCTGGATCTCACTAATCATCCTTGTCATCGCAAGCCTGAACCTGTTGCGCAGCAAGCGTCCGGGACCGCAAGAGAGCGCGGCGGCTGCCGGTCAGTGAACCGGGTTGTCGTTTCTCCTGACCCCCTCGATGTCGAGAACCAGTTCGACCTCGGTTGACTTCCTGCCGAGAAACCTTGTGATACCGAAGTCGGCCAGCGCGATCCGGGTCGTACCCGTGAAGCCGACACGGTAGCCTCCCCAGGGATCGGGACCCTCTCCAATCCTGGTCACCTCGATGCTGACCGGCTTTGTCACGCCACGTAATGTCAGGTTACCCGTGAGCGTGCCAAGCTCCGCGTTTTTGGGTTCATAGGAGGTACTGACGAATCTCGCTTCAGGATACTTGCTGACATACAGAAACTCTTTTTCACGCAGGTGCTTGTCGCGCTCTGCATGATTTGAATCGATACTGGCCGTCTCGATAGTCACCTCCACTTTCGACTCCCCGGGCTTTTCGGCGTCATATTCGAAGCTGCCCGAGAAGCGGTTGAAGCGGCCGATCAGGTTGCTGTAGCCAAGATGCGGAATACTGAAATGGATAAAGGCATGCATGCCATCGGTATCGATTGTGTATTTCGCAGCATGCAACGGATTGGCGATCGTCATCAGCAGTGCCGCGACACAAATCCAGAGTCGTCTTTTCATTCCTCATCCTCCAGTGACTGATATCAATACAGGAAATAAACAGGTTACTGCTATTCTTGTGATACACAAAAAGTGAGACTTGCACGAAGGCAGATAGTTTTATGTCTGAAGAAGCGAACGAAAAACCGGCCGGGTTGCCAAAATC
>JASFFK010000121.1:0-6942 GCA_050124335.1 Chromatiales bacterium
GGTCAGCACCAGGCGGCCACCTGTCGTGTCGGACGTGGTGTCCGTCTCGCGCAGCATGGGCATACCCATCATGACCGGTGGCTCACGCAGGCTGAAGTTATCCATGACATGATCGACTTCGTTGAGATAGACCTCGGCCTTGATGTTATCGATCCAGGCAATGTCGGGCCTGTCGAGATAGCGCAGCTTGTAGAAGGTGCCGGATTCCTCGGGACTGTCCATGCCGGAACCGGGATAAAGGGCATCGGTGAACTCGTTGCGTTCGATCGTCAGCTCGAACAGCCTGTGCTCGGTCGGTGTGTAGCCGAGCACGATGCCGGCCTGTTTGTGATCGAAGGCCGAGCGGACCTCGTTTCCGTCGCCGTCCTCGTAATTGTCGTTTTCCTTGAGTTCCGTGAAGAAACGCACGTAGCCCTTTTCGCCGGATGCGACGACATCGGCAAGGAAATCGTATGTCAGGTCATTGGTGCTGGCAGCAGCCGACACGCGACCGTGGAGACCTTCCTCTTCGGCAAGTGCACGGGTGTCACGCTCAAACAGCACGGTGCCGCCACTGCCGCCACCACCGTACTGCAGTGTCTGTACGCCGCGGATCACCTCGACCTTTTCATAGGTCTCGAGTGCGGCCCAGCTGGAGGGCGGGTCCATGCGGTTGGGACAGCCGCCGTGGACGTAGGCACCGTCGAGCAGGATGTTGAGCTGCGTCTGGGACTGGCCACGGATGATCGGCTCGAGGCCGCGCCCACCGAAGCGGCTCATGTTGACGCCATTGACCTGGCGCAGGAACTCGCCACCATCCGCCGGTGTGCCTTTCGTGCGGGCATACTCCTCCGGCTCGCCAATGGCCGGGTTGATGATGACTTCATCTTCGACAATGATGGGCGAGAGTGTTTCCGCATCTGCAGTTACGGCAGTCAGCAGCATGGCGGTGAGGAGGGGTGTGGTTCTGAAGCTGGTTCTCATTGCTTTTGTTCTGTTGTGACTCGTGGCGGGGAGTCTAGAAAAGCGGATTGGTTCCAGACAGTGACAAAATGTCGCAGTGAGCCCGGAATCCAGCTGCGACGGGGATGGATGGAGACGATTAGCCGGACCGATTCAGTCGCCATGTGACAGGGAGAAAGGCGGCGGTTGTCCCGGTTGCGAGGCCAGTGCTTTCAGGGCATAAAAAAACCTGCCCGGGGGACGGGCAGGTCAACAATTAACCAGACAAGACATATCAAGGAGGATTGACATGGTTGGTTAGTCCGCAATGACATTATTGGACTGTCAGTAACTATAGGAAAGTGCCAGCGGGTTCGGTAGTGACAAAATGTCGCACTCGCAGCAGGCCGGAAAGAACCTGTTTACGGGAGCAGGATTCGGACGGATCCTTGTCAGGCATCACGGCCGCTCGCCGGCAGTCATTCACCACCTCTCCTCCTGCTGTTGTGATTGGCGCTCCTTTGCCCTGTTCATGGATTGAGTCCCCGGTCAGGGTCTGCGGTGGTGAAGGATGCTTGCAGCCTATAGGTTTTTCTTATGCCTGCAAAGATATGCAGTTGTTCCCTTGGGCGCGGAATGGGAATAGCATCATGGGGCTTTTAAGTTAGTGATACACACAGTATAAGGAGGCAGTCGTGAACGAAATGCTGCTCTTGGCAATCATCTGCGCCATTTTGGCCATTGTCTATGGTGTCTGGTCGATCCGCTGGCTATTGGCCAAGCCGGAAGGTGACGAGACCATGCGTGCAATCTCCCTGGCTATCCAGGAAGGGGCGTCTGCCTACCTCAGGCGGCAATACACCACGATCGCCATCGTCGGCGTGGTGCTTTTTGCGGTCATCTACTATTTCATCGAAGTCTACACGGCAGTCGGATTCGCCATCGGTGCGATTCTCTCCGGCGCCGCCGGCTTCATCGGAATGAATATCTCGGTACGCGCCAATAGCCGGACTGCCGAGGCAGCCAAGATCGGCATGTCGCCTGCGCTGGATATCGCCTTTCGTGGCGGTGCCATCACCGGCATGCTCGTCGTGGGTCTCGGCCTGCTTGGTGTTGCCGGTTACTACCTGGTGTTGACCGAGATGGGCGTCGAGGACACGCTGCATCCGCTTGTCGGCCTGGCTTTCGGCGGCTCGCTGATCTCGATCTTCGCGCGGCTTGGCGGCGGCATCTTCACCAAGGGTGCCGATGTCGGCGCCGATATCGTCGGCAAGGTCGAGGCCGGTATTCCCGAGGACGATCCGCGCAACCCGGCTGTCATCGCAGACAATGTCGGTGACAACGTGGGCGACTGCGCAGGCATGGCCGCGGATCTCTTCGAAACCTATGCCGTGACCGTCGTTGCCACCATGCTGCTCGGCAGCCTCCTGGTTGCCGGTGCCGGTGAATCCGCGATTCTCTACCCGCTCGCGCTTGGCGGCGTTTCCATCATCGCCTCCATCATCGGCATCTTCATGGTGCGGACCAAAAAGACCACGCCGAAAATCATGGCTGTGCTCTATCGCGGCCTGATCGTTGCGGGTGTGCTCTCGATTGCCGGCTTCTACGGCGTCACCGAGTGGATGATGGCAGATAACGGCCAGTTCACGACCATGGAGCTGTTTGGCTCGGCGCTGATCGGCCTCTTGCTGACGGGCGCGATGGTTGTGATCACCGAGTACTACACGGCGACCGACTACCATCCGGTTCGCCACATTGCCGAGGCCTCCACCACGGGTGACGGCACCAACGTGATTGCAGGCCTGGGCGTGTCGATGAAATCGACAGCATTGCCGGTGATTGTCGTCTGCCTCTCTATCTGGACAGCCTATTCCCTGGCAGGACTCTATGGCATTGCGATTGCTGCCACTTCCATGCTCTCCATGACGGGTATCATTGTTGCACTCGACGCCTATGGCCCGATCACGGACAACGCCGGTGGTATTGCCGAGATGGCCGAGCTCGACGAGAGCGTACGCAACATCACGGACCCGCTGGATGCCGTCGGCAACACGACCAAGGCGGTCACCAAGGGTTACGCTATCGGTTCTGCCGGTCTTGCGGCACTGGTGCTCTTTGCTGATTACACCCACGGTCTCGAAAAAGCCGGTCTGTCAGTCTCTTTTGACCTTTCCGATCACATGGTCATCATCGGCCTCTTCATCGGCGGCCTGGTGCCTTACCTCTTTGGCGCGCTTGCCATGGAGGCTGTGGGGCGCGCAGCCGGCGGTATCGTCAACGAAGTTCGCCGCCAGTTCCGCGAGATGCCGGGTATCATGGATCGCAGCCAGAAGCCTGACTACTCGAAAGCAGTCGACATGCTGACGATCGCGGCAATCAAGGAGATGATCATCCCGTCACTCCTGCCGATCCTGATTCCTGTCGCGGTCGGCCTGCTGCTTGGACCGGTGGCCCTCGGGGGCGTGCTTCTCGGTTCCATCGTGACCGGTATCTTCGTGGCGATCTCAATGACCACGGGTGGCGGCGCCTGGGACAATGCCAAGAAGTACATCGAGGATGGTAACCATGGCGGCAAGGGGTCTGATGCACACAAGGCTGCGGTCACCGGCGACACGGTTGGCGATCCCTACAAGGACACCGCCGGACCGGCGATCAACCCGCTGATCAAGATCATCAACATCGTTGCCTTGCTGATCATTCCCCTGATCGTCTGATCAGCATGCTTCAGCATTACAGGGCCCCGGTTCACCGGGGCCTTTTCGTGTCCGGAAGCCGGGAAGAACACTGGGTATGCGCATCCACTCGCGGAGATGCGCGCTTTTATGCCCTGGATTGTCATTCCTCAACCTGTCGCAGCTTGCTGTCAGTCAACCTGCACAGTAGAATGAAAACATCCAACAGATATCCAAAGCGGGGCGACCACAAGTCTGTCCCGTTTTTATTGTGCCCTGGAGACATGAACGGTGAATAAACCTGCGCTTCTGGTGCTGGAAGACGGAAGTGTCTTCCGCGGTCAGTCAATCGGTGCTGACGGGGAAACCGTCGGCGAAGTGGTTTTCAATACGGCCATGACCGGTTACCAGGAGATTCTGACCGATCCGTCCTATTCCCGCCAGATCGTCACCCTGACGTATCCCCACATCGGTAATACCGGCACCAATTCCGAGGACGAGGAGTCCTCACAGGTCCATGCGGCCGGCCTGGTGATTCGGGATCTCTCGATGATCGCAAGCAACTGGCGCAACTGTGAATCTTTGCAGGATTACCTGACGCGGCAGGGCATCGTTGGTATCGCCGATATCGACACGCGGCGCCTCACGCGCATTCTGCGCGAGAAGGGTGCGCAGAACGGCTGTATCATCGCCGGTGAGCACCCCTCCGAAGAGCAGGCGCTGGCAGCTGCAAAAGCATTTCCGGGCCTCAAGGGCATGGATCTGGCAAAAGAGGTCACCACGCAGACGAGTTACGAGTGGACAGAAAAGAGCTGGTCCCTTGGCGAGGGACACCTTTCAGCCTCCGCCGGTGACCTGCGATTTCACGTCGTGGCCTATGACTATGGCATCAAGCGCAACATCCTGCGCATGCTCGTCGATCGCGGCTGCCGCGTCACAGTGGTGCCAGCCATGACTCCGGCCAGCGAGGTCCTTGCCATGAAACCCGACGGCATCTTCCTCTCGAACGGCCCGGGCGACCCGGAACCCTGCGACTATGCCATCGAGGCCATCAGGGATCTTCTCGAAACAGAAACGCCGCTGTTCGGCATCTGTCTCGGCCACCAGTTGCTGGGTCTGGCCAGTGGCGCAAGAACGGTCAAGATGAAATTCGGTCATCACGGCGCCAATCATCCTGTGCAGGATCTTGAAAACAGGAGTGTCATGATCACCAGTCAGAACCACGGCTTTGCCGTCGACGAGGCGACGCTGCCGGACAACCTGGTTGCCACGCACAAGTCGTTGTTCGACGGTTCCCTGCAGGGCATCCATCGCACCGACAGGCCTGCATTCAGCTTCCAGGGGCATCCGGAGGCAAGTCCGGGGCCGCACGATGTCGCGCCGGTTTTCGATCATTTCATCGAACTGATGAACCAGTAAGCAGTAATCCGACAAAGGAGATCACGCATGCCTTTATCCCATCACCCGCTGGTCAAGGAATTTCCTGATCACAAGGATGATATCCATCGCCTGAAGATGGAAAACAACTACTTCCAGAACCTCATGGACAAGTACGAAGAACTCGACAAGGAGATCTTCCGCATCGAGGATGGTAGCGAGCCGACAGAGGACCTCATCGTCGAACAGCTCAAGAAACAGCGTCTCGCCCTCAAGGACGAGCTTTTTCAACTGATCCAGGCTGGCTGAACAAGACAAGCAGATGCCCAAACGCAACGACATCGAAACCATTCTGATCATTGGTGCAGGCCCGATCGTCATCGGCCAGGCCTGCGAGTTTGACTATTCGGGTGCCCAGGCGTGCAAGGCCCTGCGTGAAGAGGGGTTTCGTGTCGTGCTGGTCAACTCCAACCCGGCCACGATCATGACCGATCCCGATTCGGCCGATGCTGTCTATATCGAGCCGATCAACTGGGAGACACTCGCTCGCATCATCGAGAAGGAGCGTCCTGACGCGCTTCTTCCCACCATGGGCGGCCAGACAGCATTGAACTGTGCGCTCGATCTGGTACGTGAGGGTGTGCTCGAAAAATTCGGTGTGGAGCTGATAGGTGCCTCACGCGAGGCCATTGACAAGGCCGAGGACCGTGATCTTTTCCGCCAGGCGATGCACAGGATCGGCCTCGATATGCCACGTTCGGCAATCGCACACAGTCTCGAAGAGGCTTTTCAGGTGCAGGCATCGATCGGCTACCCGACCATCATCCGCCCTTCGTTCACGATGGGAGGGAGCGGTGGCGGCATCGCCTACAACAAGGAGGAGTTCGAGGAGATCTGCAAACGCGGACTCGATCTCTCGCCGACCAACGAACTTCTGATCGAGGAGTCCATTCTCGGCTGGAAGGAGTACGAGATGGAGGTCGTGCGGGATCACAAGGACAACTGCATCATCATCTGCTCTATCGAGAATCTCGACCCGATGGGGGTCCACACGGGTGACTCGATTACCGTCGCGCCGGCGCAGACGCTCACCGACAAGGAGTACCAGATCATGCGCAACGCCTCGCTCGCTGTTCTGCGCGAGATTGGCGTTGATACGGGCGGTTCGAATGTGCAGTTCGCGATCAACCCCGATAACGGTCGCATGATCATTATCGAAATGAACCCGCGTGTGTCGCGTTCTTCCGCACTGGCCTCGAAAGCCACGGGTTTCCCGATTGCCAAGGTCGCAGCCAAGCTGGCCGTGGGCTACACGCTCGACGAACTCAGGAACGAGATCACCGGCGGCGTCACGCCGGCTTCCTTCGAGCCGTCAATCGACTACGTCGTGACCAAGGTGCCGCGTTTTGCCTTCGAGAAGTTCCCCAGAGCCAACGACCGCCTGACGACCCAGATGAAGTCTGTCGGGGAGGTCATGGCGATTGGCCGCACGCTGCAGGAGTCACTGCAAAAGGCGCTTCGCGGCCTCGAGACCGGCAAATGCGGTTTCGACGAGATATTCGAGGATTTCGATCCCGGCAAGAAGGAAGACCTGAATCGACTCAGGAACGAGCTGCGCCAGCCGGGTCCGGATCGGCTCTGGTATGTCGGCGAAGCCTTTAGTCATGGCATGACCATGGATGAGGTGCATCGTGTCACCATGATCGATCCCTGGTTCCTCGTGCAGATCGAGGACATCATCCGGACCGAATCCGTCATTGCAGCCACGCCGCTGGCCGACGTGACGCGTGAGCAGATGTTCGGCTGGAAACGCATGGGCTTTTCCGACGAGCGCATGGCCGCAGTCATGGGCACTGCCGAATCGGAAGTCCGCAAGAGGCGTTATGACCTCGACGTGCGTCCCGTTTACAAGCGCGTCGATACCTGTGCGGCAGAGTTCGCCTCGAGTACCGCCTACATGTACTCCACCTAC
>JASFFK010000122.1:0-6894 GCA_050124335.1 Chromatiales bacterium
GTCTCCTGAGACGTGCCACGACATCCTCGACGAGGACCTCGGGTGCAGAGGCGCCGGCCGTCACGCCGATCACGTCTTTTTCGCTGAGCCATGCAGGGTCGATATCATCGGCGCCATCGATCAGGTAGGCGCGCTTGCCGCGCTTTTCAGCCAGTTCCCGCAGGCGGTTGGAATTCGAGCTGTTGGGCGAGCCGACCACGAGGATCAGATCGCAATCATCTGCGAGGTGCTTGACGGCATCCTGCCTGTTCTGGGTTGCATAGCAGATATCGTCTTTTTTGGGCCCCATGATTTCGGGAAACTTCTCCCGCAGGGTGCGGATGACCTCTGCCGTGTCATCCATCGAGAGGGTCGTCTGGGTCACGTAAGCGAGCTTCCCGGGGTTCTTGACGACGAGGTTGCGCACATCGTCCGGCGTCTCGACGAGCAGGATCTCCGCGTCACCATTGAAGCTTGACTGGTATTGCCCCATGGTGCCCTCGACCTCGGGGTGGCCCTTGTGGCCGATCAGGATGACGCTCTCGCCCTGCTTGCAGTGACGCACGACTTCCATGTGGACCTTGGTCACAAGCGGGCAGGTCGCATCGAAGACCTGGAGGCCGCGCTCTTCGGCTTCCTGCTTGACCCGTTGCGCAACGCCATGGGCGGAGAAGATGACAGTCTGGCCATCTGGGACATCGTCGAGCCTGTCGACGAAGATCGCGCCGCGTTCGCGCAGGCTGTCGACCACGAAGCGGTTGTGGACCACTTCGTGGCGTACGTAGATCGGCGGGCCGATCAGTTCGAGCGCTTTCTCGACGATCTCGATGGCGCGGTCGACACCGGCGCAGAATCCGCGTGGATTGGCGAGCAGCACTTTCATAGGTCTATGCCTGAATCGTTGTTGACGGAGAGTATCTTGACTCTAAAGATAACAAAATTACCTGCGAGCGGGTGATTGAAATCAACCTTGACCTGGTCTTTCTCCACCAGCACGACGGTGCCCGGAATCTCCTCGCCGTCCTCTGCCGTGAAAGAGATGATCTGGCCTCTTTCCGGCTCGATTTCCTCGGGGAATTCGCCGAGCGGTATCATGCGCACGAGCTGCTCATCACGCGGCCCGTATGCCTGCTCCGGCGTCAGCTCGAAGGTGTGTTCCTCCCCGGCTTTCAGGCCGTAGATGGCCATCTCGAGGGTCGGCACCATGGCGCCTTCGCCGATCGTGATGGTGGCCGGCTCCTCGTCGAACGTGGAGATCGCCTCCTTGCCGTCGAAAAGAGCCAGCGAGAAATGCATGGTCACGCGGCTGCCGCGCATGATTTCAGCCGATTCAGCCATTGCCGGTCTCTTCCGCGATCTTTTTCAGCACCGGTACAGCCAGCTTGTGTGTTTCGGCGTGTGCAAGCGCACGTTTCAGCCTGGCCGGGGCGCTTCGGCCCATGCACTTGTGCTCCGGGTCGCCCTCGAAGGCGGTGACCATGGCCGCAAACAGCGCCTCGCGGTCATAGCTGTTTCCGGTCAGGGCCTCCTGGAGATCGATGATGTCGTTGCCGACGGCGCGCGCAAGATCGCGGTGATCAGCCCAGAGTTCACCGACAGTGCCGCCCGCTTTTAGGCCGGCGATATTGGTCGTCAGGATGTAGAGGTTCTTGACCACGAGTTCGAACTCCATCTGATCCGCTGACTCGAGAACACGCACGGGGATATCGATGGACCCGAGCGCCTCTTCGAGTGCTGCCGCGCGTGGCCCGTGGGCAGGGGAGGGAATGATGACTTTGGCGTCCTGCCCGGGTTTTTTCTCGAACCAGACGGAAATGACAGTCGTGCCGGAAAGCTCCGCGTAATCACCGGGCAGCAATTCGTTCTGCAGCAGCAGAAGGCAATCCTTCCAGGATTCCGGCAGTTTTTCGAGGGTTGGTTGCAGATCTGCTTCGCCGACAGCAACCACGACGACCGCGGGTTTGTCGAGCGTCTGCGCCAGTTGCTCGATATTGGTCTTGCGCGTGACCGGGTAGACAGGATGGCCTGCACGCAGATAGCCGCGTGCGAAGACACCGCCCATTTCACCGATGCCAATGATGACGACTGGCGCCTTGATCAGGGTTTCCATGCTTGCTCCTCGACTCCGGCATGCTGGTTGACGAGCCTTGCGAGCACGAACAGCAGGTCGGAGAGTCTGTTCAGATAGACCGAAAGGGCAGATTCTACCTTGTCCGAGGCGCCCAGCGTCAGAAGGTCCCGCTCGGCGCGTCGGCAGATGGTGCGGGCGATGTGTAGCTGGGCTCCCGCAGGACAGCCACCCGGGAGAATGAAGTGCGTGAGCGGGGGGAGTTTCGCATCGAAGCGATCGATACACGCCTCGAGATGGCTGACGGCATCCTCCGGCAGCTGCATGCCACCAGCCTGCGCGAGCATGGCGCCGACGATGAAAAGCCTGTTCTGGATGTTGTGCAGGCACTCCCTGATGGTGTCGCTGAGATCATCGGGTGCATGTGTCACCGCGAGACCGATGGCCGCATTGAGTTCATCGACAGAACCAAGCGCTGCAACACGCGGCGATTCCTTGCCGATGCGTTCGCCGTTGGCCAGTCCGGTCGTTCCCTTGTCGCCTGTACGCGTATAGATGCTGCTTTTATCCATCGCCCGTTCTTCAAAGCATGATTTTCAGGCCGACGATACCATTGATCCCCTCGCCGCGGTAACCGGCAACGGGTTCGTAGCTTGTGTCAGCAAGATTGCGAACCTTTGCGAATAGCCGGGCGTCGTGGCTGACCTGGTATGTGAGGCCCGTGTTGACGAGGGTATAGTCATCAAGCGTGGCGTTCTGATAGGTCGTTGGACTGATGTCGGCACGGTCGCCATAGTACTCGAGCTCCAGCCACAGCCCGAGCTGTTGCGTCGCCTTGAAATCAAGTGACAGTGTCGCTTTCTGACCGGGCCTTCGCGGCAAGCGTTCGTCAGTCGTGCTGTCACGCGCATCCGTGTAGCTGTAGTCGAGATTGAGCCCGATGCGTTCTGCCGGCTGGTATCGCAGGTGGATTTCTGCTCCCCTGATTTCAGCACGTGCGAGATTCTCGCTCGTGCTGTTGAACAGGGGGTCGTAAACGATCTGGATCAGGTCCCTGATGCGGCTGTGATATAGGGTGATCCCTGTGGTCAGGCCGGTGTCCGGAAAGCTGTAATCGATACCGGCCTCGATGCTGCTGCTCTTTTCCGGCTGGAGGTCCGGGTTGCCGCGGTAGGCGCTGCCGTAGTTGTTGGGGCTGTATCCATAGAGCTCGTAGAGACCGGGCGCCTTGAAGCCGGTTCCGGCGGAGAGGTGCAGCCGGCCCTGTTCTCGGGCAAAAGGGAGGCTGCCGGCAAGACGCCAGGAGAGATGGGAGCCAAAGTCCTCGTGCTCTTCAAGGCGAATGCTTCCTGTCACTGACTCGTTGCCTGTGCCGGTCCACTGGTCCTGCAATACGAGGCTGCTGCTCGAGGTATCGGCATCCGTGTTCTCTTCGATGACGAAGTCGCCGAAGTCAGAGCCGAAGGCCGAGAAACCGGACGAGATGAGGGAGTCGCGCCGATAACCTGCAATTGCAGACAACTCGTGTCCCCCGATGGCATAGCTGTTGAAGCGTGCCTCGACACTCTGGTGTTTGCCCCGGTAGCTGGTATCGATCAGGTTCTCTGTCGGCAGTTGTCGGGGATTATTCGACTGCCGCTCTGTCTCGTTATGCCTGAGGTTGAGCTGCATGCTCCAGTCGTCGCCAACAGGCCGGTGCAGCAGTTGCACTTGTCCCCCTTTCTCCCTGGTACGAAGCTCCCAGTCGGGATCCTCGTAGAGGAACTCATCGATTTCGTTCGTGGATTCCTTGAAATAGCCGATCAGTTGCAGTTGTGTTGCAGTATTCAGATACCACGACAGGCGGGTGTTGAAGTCCGTGATGCGGAAGCCATCATCCTCGACCGGCTGGCCGGTATTGCCATATTCCGGTTTCTGCATCACGGCAGTCTGTCCGTCGCTCTGCTGGTGGGACAGGGAGAACTGGTAACGGAAATCCTTCACGGCTCCCCTCGTGGAAATCGCGGCTTCGACTGTGCGGTCGTTTCCTGCTACCAGCGTCAGTTCCTGCTGTGGCACGAGTGAACCGCTCTTCGAAATGATGTTCACGACGGCACCGATTGCGCTCGATCCGTAGAGCGTGCTGAGGGGCCCACGGACGATCTCGATGCGCTCGACGCCATTCAGGCTCATGTTGGAAAAATCGTAGGCACCGGTCGGCGAGGAGGGGTCGTTGAGCACCATGCCATCGCGCATGACGAGCGTGTGACTGGAATTGGCGCCACGCGCGAACAGCGATGTGATCTGGCCGCGCGGGCCGCTTCTCACGATGACGATGCCCGGCACGCTCTCGAGCGCCTCTGCAATGGTACTGTATGTGCGTCTCTCGATCTCTTCCGCGGAGATCAGGGTCACACTGCCCGGTGCCTGCCGGATCGCCGTCTCGTTACCCGTCGGTGTGATTACGATGGTTGTTGGCTCTTCCGCCCGGGCGATGACTGTCATGCCAAGCAGAAGCAAACTGGCTGGAAGCTTCATGGTCTGTTCCTGCAGGGCGCCCGCCGCGCCGTCGAGGGGGAATGCGGCTGATGTTCGCCGCGCCTGTCCCAGGGCCGGTCTCCGGACTTCCAACTCTGGCGATTCCCGACGCCTTCCCGTGTGCGGTGGCGGTTGTCGGGGATCTCGTTGATTACCGTTGCGGGGGCAGTGCCGGTTTCACACCGGCTTCCCGATTATCCATTCGTCTCACCGGGAGAGAATGGCACCCTGAAGCCGCGTGACTATAAAGAAGGGACAGTGGGGGGTCAACCCGCCACCGGCCGGGCGGTGGCCTGGTGCCGGGTTGGGATGCTGGTTGCTTAAAGACTAGCTGACGAGTATCTGGCTGACGACGAGATAGGAGAGAACACCCACCAGCGCGGTAACAAAAGTTACTTGCAGGGTGATGCAAAGTCCGGGAATTCCGCGGCAGCGTTTCATCAATCCACAGGGCTTGCACTCTTTCATCGGCGCTCTCCTCATCAGCCTTTTCAGAAACTTGCAGCCAATCCTACAAAGATAGCAACATGCTTACAAGGGTTTTTCGGCAACTTTTTTATAAGATTTTTTTATTCGCGCAGATCCCGTCAATCCAGTCGTAAAGTGCCTCCGCCGAACGGTTCAGGATTTCAGGATCGTGCATGACATGGGTCATGACATTGAGCCCCTGTCCGCGCGCCAGAAGCTCGATGGCATAGTTTCTGCAAAGCTCCGGGCGAAACCCGATCTCCTGGAATTGCAGGGACAGATATTCCAGAAATCGATCGAACAGGGCGACAGCCGCTTCCTGGAGTTCCCGCTGGTTTTTGCCCAGTTCGGTGTTCAGTGACCCCATCGGACAGCCATATTCGGCCGTGGACTGCCTGCTGTTGACGAGCATCCGGACAAAACGCCGGAGTCTTTCAACCGGTGTGCGGTGCTCCCTGTCCCACTCCTCGAGCATCACGGTGATGGCATCGAGTCGGTAATCGAGCGTGGCGAGCAGGATCTCTTCCTTGGTCTTGAAGTAGTAGTAGATGTTACCCCGTGGGACACCCGATGCCTCGACGATATCGGTAAAGGAGGTCCGGTTGTAGCCCTGGCGATAGAAAAGGCGGTTGGCTGACTGGACGATCCGGAGTCGTGTTTTGTCGCTCCCGGAGGCCATCAGTCGGAGAGAAGGCGTGCGATCAGGGGACCGTCCAGCGGCTTCAGGAAATGGTCTCCGGGCGTGGTGAAGGATCTCGCCTTGCCATGGAGTGCCGGAATCATGTTCATGTCCTGGCTGTAGACGGGGACGATCTTGTCCCCGCCGGTGCCGGCTGCTGGAACCCGAATGACAGAGAGATAGTCGAGTGGCGGGTGCTCCTGCCTGTTGAGCCAATCCAGCACGGAGGCCCTGTTACCGGGCAGGAGTTCCCGGTAGAGCTGCCGGGATTTTTTTGCACCCCGGTAATCATTGCCGCCGACCACGCGCTTGACGGTCTCGATGGGCGCGCCATGATCCTCGGTTATCTCCAGCCCTTTGGCGGCGCGCGGTGTGCCGATATGGGGTGAGGCAATGGTGATCAGGCGAGTCACCTGTTGCGGGCCGTACTCGACGAGTAGCAGGCGCGCAACGACACCGCCGGCAGAGTGGCCAACGAGGATGATCTCCTCGTCCGGGTGGCGCAGTTGCACAGCCCGGAGTTGCTGCTCCAGTGCCGCAGCCTGGTTCGGCAAGGGTGCTGTCGAGAGCAGGTTCGCGGTGTAAACGGTTCGCGCATAGCGTGGCGCAGCGGCGGGAATGGAACGGTTTGTGAAAAGGGGGCCTCCGTAGCCCCAGCCATCATAGGCGAGTGTCGTCAGGATCCCATGGCGTGCCCAGGTCTCTCCGCTGCTCAGATGTCCATGAACCAGGACAGCGACCTGCGCATGGGTGGCCGCGGGCAGCAGGAACAGGAGCAGGGCTGCAAAAACGAGTCGTCTCATGAAGAGGGGTGTCCACGAAGCAGATAATCATCCCGATTCTACCTTACTGCCGGACCCCGGGGCGACAGGCGGAGCGGGAATGCTATGATTGCTCTCCGTTGAGTTGGAAGGGAAACCTTGCGATGTGTGGAATCTGTGGTGAAATGCGCTTCGACGGCCGCGCTGTCGAGGGTTCCCTGCTTGAACGCATGAACAGCCGTCTCGAGCGGCGCGGTCCTGATGACGCCGGTCTCTTCATCGACGGCAGCACCGGCTTCGGCCACCGTCGACTCTCTGTTATCGACCTCTCCGACAAGTCACACCAGCCGATGGTCGACGAGGAACTCGATCTCGTTCTGGTTTTCAACGGCGCCATCTACAACTACCGTGAACTGCGTGCC
>JASFFK010000123.1:0-6809 GCA_050124335.1 Chromatiales bacterium
CCTGTTGCCGCTGAGGCCGCTGTCTCGCTGCGAGCCGGTTACCAGGGGTGTGCCGAGCAGGGTGTTTGCTATCCGCCGCAAAAGAAGGTGATCGAGCTGCTGCTTCCTGCTGTCGCCACGGCCGATGCCGCAGAGCCTGCTTCCACGGAAGAGGCTCCGGCAACCCTGGAGGCCGATGCCCCTGCTGCTGAGCAAGTTGCAGTATCCGAAGAGGGTGGGCTGTTTGAGAACAAGAGTTTCTGGGCCATCGTCGCGGCCTTTTTCATCATCGGTGTCGGCCTCTCGTTGACACCCTGCGTTTTCCCGATGATACCGATTCTCTCCGGGATCATCACCGGACAGGGCAAGGACCTGACCCCGGCCAAGGGATTTGTGCTGTCACTGGTCTACGTCCTGGCAATGGCCGTGACATACACTATCGCCGGTGTCTTCGCCGCGCTCTCGGGAGAGAACCTGCAGGTCGCTCTGCAGAATCCCTGGGTGCTCACGGCCTTTGCGCTGCTTTTCGTGGCGCTGGCACTGTCGATGTTCGGCTTCTATGAGCTGCAGCTTCCTTCCAGTCTTCAGAGCAAGCTCAACGAGATCAGCAACAAGCAGAAGAAGGGCAGTCTGATCGGTGTTGCCATCATGGGTTTCCTGTCGGCGCTGATCGTCGGGCCCTGTGTCGCGCCGCCACTGGCCGCGGCGCTGGCCTACATCGGCACGACCGGTGACGCCGTCCTCGGTGCCTCGGCCCTGTTCGTCATGTCGCTTGGCATGGGTATGCCGCTGTTGTTGATCGGACTCTCTGCCGGCAAGCTGCTGCCGCGTGCCGGCGGCTGGATGGAAACCGTCAAGGCGGTATTTGGCGTCATCATGCTGGCGGTTGCCGTGACCATGCTCGAACGGCTTGTGCCCACCTACCTGCCCGGTTTTGCGACCATGCTCATGTGGGCGCTGCTGCTGATCATCCCGGCGATCTACATGGGTGCGCTGGAACCACTGCCGGAGGGTGTTTCCGGCTGGCGCAAGCTCTGGAAAGGGCTCGGTGTCGCCTTCCTGGTCTACGGTGGCATTGTTCTGATCGGCGCCGGTGCAGGCAACAATGATCCGCTGTCGCCGCTCGAGGGTATCGGTGTTTCGACAACCGGTACGCAGGCAGCTGCCAGGAACGACTTCACCAAGGTGAAGACCGTGGAAGAACTGGATGCACAGATGGCGAAAGCCCGGTCGGCATCGCAGAGGGTCCTGCTGGACTTCTATGCAGACTGGTGTGTCTACTGCAAGACCATGGAGAAGAAAGTCTTTCCGCATCCGGACGTGCAGTCCCGCATCGCGGACATGGCTTTGATCAAGGCCGACGTTACCTCGGACGATGCACTGCTGAAACACTTCAACCTGGTCGCCCCGCCAACCGTGATCCTGTTTGACGAGCAGGGTGTCGAGCGAGACCGTATCATCGGTGACGTCACGGTCGAGCAGCTCGTCGACAGTCTCGACGAGGCGTTCTGATCATGCGTTATATTGTCTTTTCGATTTTTCTCGCGCTCATTGCTGCGCTGGTCGGTGCGACCATCGCGATCCAGCAACACCCGGAGCGGTTCAGCAACCTTTTTGAGAAAAAGAACGAGGTGCTCAGGCGGGTGCCTGCATTCGCCATGATTGACCTCGAGGGTGCAGAACGCACCAGCAGCGAGTGGAAGGACAGTGTCATGGTTCTCAACTTCTGGGCGCCCTGGTGTCCGCCGTGTGCGGAGGAGACACCGGGCTTTGTCGAGCTGCAGGAGAAATACTATGACAAGGGGGTGCGTTTCATCGGCATCGCCATCGATGATCCGGACACGGTCCAGGATTTCATCGATACCTATGGCGTCGAGTATCCGGTCTTGCTGGGTGACATGAAAGCCATCAATTTTTCCCGGGAACTCGGCAACCGCATGGGTGCGCTGCCCTACACGGTTGTTGCCGACCGGGAGGGGAACATACAGCAGCGCTACAACGGTGGTGTTGTCAAAGAGGATCTCGACGAGGTGCTCGAGAAACTGACCCGCAATGGCTAACAAGAAACTGCTGGTCCTTGTCGACGGCTCCTCCTATCTGTTTCGCGCCTTTCATGCACTTCCTCCGCTGACCAATTCCTCCGGACAGCCCACGGGGGCGGTTGTCGGTGTCATCAACATGTTGCGCAAGCTCGTGGCCGACGAGAATCCCGATTACATCGGCGTTGTCTTCGATGCGCCCGGCAAGACATTCAGGGACAAGATCTATGCAGAGTACAAGGCACATCGTCCCCCCATGCCCGATGACCTGCGTGACCAGATAGAACCCTTGCACGCGATTATCAGGGCAATGGGGATGCCACTCGTGATCGAGCCGAACGTCGAGGCAGACGATGTCATCGGTACCCTTGCCGTCGAGGCGCAGAAGGCCGGCATGAAAATCCTGGTCTCGACAAGTGACAAGGATCTCGCGCAACTCGTCAACGACGACATCACGCTCGTGAATACAATGAGCGATACCGTGACCGACAGGGACGGCGTGGTGGACAGGTTTGGTGTGCGCGCCGATCAGATCATCGACTATCTCGCACTCGTCGGTGACAGCTCCGACAATATCCCCGGTGTCCAGAAGTGCGGGCCAAAGACGGCGGCCAAATGGCTTGCCGAGTATGACAACATCGACAATCTCGTCGAGCATGCGGATGACATCAAGGGCAAGATCGGAGAATACCTGCGAGAGGCGATCGGCAACGGCCAGCTCGAAATGTCACGAGACCTCACGCGGATTCGTACCGACCTGGAACTGCACGAGAAGCCCGGCGACCTTCTGCAGGCAGAGCCCGATGTCCCGGAGCTGCGAACCTGGTACGAAAAACTCGAGGCCAACCGGCTGCTCGCGACGCTGCAGGAATCCAGCCCCGTCGAGGCCGCGATTCCGGAACCTGCTGCCGATGCCGATTATGAGACGGTTCTCGAGCGCGAGCGCCTCGATGCCTGGATCAAGAAGCTCGGCAAGGCGAAGCTCGTCACTTTCGACACCGAGACCACGAGCCTCGACTACATGCAGGCGGAGCTTGTCGGTCTCTCTTTCTCCGTCAGGGAGGGAGAGGCCTGCTACATCCCGGTGGGGCACAGGGGCCCGGATGCTCCCGCGCAGCTCGATCGCGAGGAAGTGCTCTCTGCGCTGAAGCCGATTCTCGAGGATCCGGAGAAGCCCAAACTTGGTCAGCACCTGAAGTACGACATGAACGTGCTGGCCAATTACGCTGTTCACGTCGAGGGAGTCGCGTTCGACACCATGCTCGAGTCCTACGTCTACAACTCGGTAGCAACCCGGCACGACATGGATTCGCTGGCGAAGGCCTATCTCGACTACAGCACCATCAAGTTCGAGGAAGTTGCCGGCAAGGGGGCGAAGCAGCTGACTTTCGACCAGGTCCCGCTCGAGCAGGCAGCGCCCTACGCAGCCGAGGATGCCGACATCACGTTGCGCCTGCATGACCATCTCTGGCCCATGCTGAAGAAACAGAAGGGACCCGCGAGTGTTTTCACCGATATCGAGATGCCACTCGTGCCTGTGTTGTCCCGCATCGAGCGCACCGGTGTGCGCATCGACAGCAAGATGCTGGCCAAACAGAGCAAGCGCATGGCCGGGCGCATGGCGGAACTCGAGGAAGAGGCCTACGGGATTGCAGGCCGGCCATTCAACATGGCATCACCGAAGCAGATCGGCCAGATCTTCTTCGAGGAACTGGACCTGCCGGTCATCTCGAAAACACCGAAGGGTGCGCCCTCGACAGCCGAGAGTGTGCTGCAGGAGCTGGCCGATCAGGGGCATGAACTCCCGTCGCTGATTCTTCAGCATCGAGGGCTGGCCAAGCTGCGTTCCACCTATACCGACAAGCTCCCGACCATGATCAATCCTGATACCGGGCGCGTGCACACCTCCTACCACCAGGCCGTCGCGGCAACCGGCCGCCTGAGTTCGAGTGACCCGAACCTGCAGAATATACCCGTGCGTACCGACGAGGGTCGCAGGATCCGCCAGGCCTTCATTCCCCGCGAAGGGGCGATCATGGTCGCTGCAGACTATTCCCAGATCGAGCTGCGCATCATGTCGCACCTGTCGGGTGACGAGGCGCTGCTCAGGGCGTTCGCCGAGGGGCAGGATATTCATCGTGCGACGGCGGCCGAGGTCTTCGGGGTTGCGCCGGACCAGGTCACCGGTGATCAGCGCCGCTCGGCCAAGGCGATCAATTTCGGACTGATTTACGGCATGTCGGCATTCGGACTTGCGAAGCAACTCGGTGTCGAGCGTGGCACCGCACAGGACTATATCGATCTCTATTTCGATCGCTACCCGGGTGTGCGCAGTTTCATGGACAACATCCGCGAGCAGGCACACGAGGCGGGTTATGTCGAGACCGTTTTCGGGCGTCGTCTCTACCTTCCCGAGATCAATTCACGCAACGGCCAGCGCCGTGCCGCTGCCGAGCGCACGGCGATCAACGCTCCCATGCAGGGGACGGCAGCCGATATCATCAAGCGCGCCATGATCGAGGTCGATCGGTGGATACGGAGTAAAAGCCCCGATGTGACCATGATCATGCAGGTCCATGACGAGCTTGTCTTCGAGGTCGGCGAGCAGAGTGTCGATTCCATCGTTCCGGAGATCGTCTCCATGATGGAACAGGCAGCTGACTTGTCGGTGCCGCTCGTGGTCGATGCGGGGCGCGGCGCCAACTGGGACGAGGCTCACTGAGGGCAGTATGCGCGCAATCATCCGATCCCTGAGAATGGCCGGGTTCATCCGGATATCCGTCCTGCTGCTTGTTCTGTTGCTCGCCGGTTGCCAGTCGGCAACGCTCCAGACGGCGGGGCGCGACGTCAATGCCCACCCGGCGATGTGGCTCGCGGAGGATGACGACAGCAAGGTCTATCTGTTCGGTTCCATTCATGTCCTGCCAGAGGGCGTGCGCTGGTACACGCCTGCCATCGCCAGGGCCTTCGAAAATGCAGAGGAGCTCGTCATCGAAAGCAAGGCGGATGATTCCGCAGGTGACATGGAAATGTCGGATTACATCGATGCAAGGGCGCTGTTGCCGGAGGGGCAGACGCTTGACGAATTGCTTTCCCCGGCTGATTACGCCCGCCTGCAGGAACTGGTCACGATTCTCGAACTCGACGAGTACCGGATCTCGCGCATGCAACCCTGGCTGTTGCGCATTGTGCTGACCAACGAGATTTTCGAGCACTCGGGAATGCAGAGAACACTCGGGGTCGACAACCTCTTCGAGCAGTCAGCCCTGAGGAACGAGATGAAGATCTCGGCGCTCGAAACGCCGCGTGAGGCCATGATGACACTCGCGGAGTATCCGCTCGAGGTACAGGTCAGGCAGTTGTCCGAATCCCTCAACAAGACGGCCGGGGAGAGTGAAAATGGTGATTTCAGCGGTTTGCTTCTTTCCTGGGCGATGGGCGACATCGACCGCAATGCACGGCTTATTGCAGCCAGCATGTCGCCCCTGACTTACCGCAATGTCGTGGTTGACCGCAATCGCAAATGGCTTCCTCGTCTCGAGGGTTACCTGGCGAAGCCGCAACAGACAATGGTCGTCGTCGGTAATGCACACCTCGTTGGAAAGGGGAACCTCATCGATATGCTCAAGCACCGTGGTCATACCGTCAGCCGGATACAGTAATTCCAAGGGGCACGGCGACTGCCTCCCTGATGTCCCGGTTTTTACAGGATAAAGGCGGAGTGCCCTGATATAATCGCGCTTTTCGTGATTTGACGGGTTCCAATGAGACTGATCCGCGGTCTCCACAACCTGAAAGAGAGCCACCATGGCTGTGTCGCCACCATTGGAAATTTCGATGGTGTGCACCTTGGCCACCAGGCGGTTTTCCGGCAGTTGCGCCAGGAGGCAGACAGCCACGGAGAGCCACTGACGGTGATCATCTTCGAACCCCAGCCGATGGAGTATTTCAGGCCGGACGAGGCGCCAGCTCGGCTGACGACGCTACGTGAAAAGATTCGGATGTTCACGGAGCTCGGCATCGACAACGTGCTGATCCTGCACTTCAGCAAGCGGCTGGCTGCCATGGGAGCTGAGACGTTCATTGACGAGATTCTTGTCCGGGGTCTCGGCATCAGGCATCTCTTTGTCGGTGATGATTTTCGTTTCGGGCGTGCCCGCAGCGGCGATGTGCGCATGCTGCGAGAAGCCGGGGAAGCCCACGGCTTCACAGTCGATGACATGGACACCCTGATGCACCGGGACCAGCGTATCAGTTCGACGCGAATCCGGCGTCACCTGATCGAGGGGGAGATTGCTGAAGCCAACGCCTGCCTCGGTCGCAGCTATGCGATCTGCGGACGTGTTGCTCATGGCGACAAGCGCGGCAGGACCATCGGTTTTCCGACACTGAACGTCGTGCTGCGGCGCAGGAGCAGCCCGTTGCGCGGCGTCTACGCGGTGCGCGTCGCCGGCCTGGACGAGACGCTGTTACCGGGTGTGGCCAATATCGGCACCCGTCCGACGGTCGAGGGCGACGAGCGTTTCCTGCTGGAAGTGCACCTGTTCAATTTCGACCGCGAAGTCTACGGGCAGCTTGTCGAGGTCGAGTTTATCGATCGTATTCGCGACGAAATGAAATTTGAATCTTTTGACGCCCTGCGCCGGCAGATCCTGGAGGATGCCGACAAGGCACGCAGGCTGCTCGGTGTCAAACAGGAAGAGTGACTGTGAGTAACTACAAAGATACCCTCAACCTGCCGAAGACGGATTTCCCGATGAAGGGCAATCTGCCGCAACGCGAGCCGACGAT
>JASFFK010000124.1:0-6715 GCA_050124335.1 Chromatiales bacterium
GCCCTTCACGCAGCGACTTGATGATCGGAATCCCGCCGCCGACGGCCGCCTCGAACGCAACAGCGACGCCTTTCTCGCGGGCCGCAGCGAAGATCTCCTCGCCATGCATCGCGATGAGCGCCTTGTTAGCCGTGACCACGTGCTTGCCGTTTGCAATGGCCTCGAGCACGAACTCGCGCGCCGGCGAGTAGCCGCCGATGAGCTCGACGACGATATCGACGTCCGGATCCGCGAGCACCTTGCCCGCATCGTCATGGATGGTGACACTGTCGAGTCCGTCAAGCCCGGCCGGATCGTAGGATTTGGCCGCCGCGCAAGAGACGCGAATGTTCATTCCGGTACGACGACTGATCTCGTCGGCGTTCCTGACGAGCACGTTGAGCGTGCCGCCACCGACTGTTCCGAGTCCGAGTAATCCGATGTTTACTGTTTTCAAAATCAACTCCTCAGGAATAAATGCCGTCTTTGCGGAACATGTCCTTGATACCACGCAGGGCCTGGCGCGTGCGGTGCTCGTTCTCGATCAGGCTGAAGCGCACATGATCATCACCATGCTGGCCGAAACCGATGCCCGGGGAGACGGCGACCTTCGCATCCGTGATCAGTTTCTTTGAAAATTCCAGCGACCCCATGGACTGGTAGGCTTCCGGTATCCTGGCCCAGACAAACATGGTCGCCTTCGGCTTTTCAACCTGCCAGCCAAGTGCGTTGAGTCCGTCGCACAGGACATCACGACGCTTCTGGTACATGTCACGAATTTCCTGGACACACTCCTGGGGCCCCTCGAGCGCCGTGATTGCAGCGACCTGGATCGGCGTGAAGGTGCCGTAATCGAGGTAGGACTTGATCTTGGCAAGCGCTGCAACCAGGACAGGGTTGCCGACCATGAAACCGACTCGCCAGCCAGGCATGTTGTAGCTCTTGGAGAGCGAGAAGAACTCGACGGCGATCTCCTTTGCGCCGGGTATCTGCAGGATCGACGGCGCCTTGTAGCCGTCGAACACGATATCGGCATAGGCGATATCGTGAATCACCCAGATGTTGTGCTCCCTGGCGATCGCGACGACGCGCTCGAAGAAATCGAGCTCGACGCACTGGGTTGTCGGATTGCCCGGAAAATTCAGCACCAGCATCTTCGGACGCGGCCAGGATTCCACGATTGCTTTCTCGAGTTCCTCGAAGAAGTCGACCCCCGGAACCAGTGGCACATGGCGGACGTCGGCACCGGCGATCACAAAGCCGTAGGGGTGGATCGGATAAGCCGGATTCGGCACCAGGACGGAGTCGCCGGGGCCGAGACAGGCAAGCGCCAGATGCGCAAGCCCCTCCTTGGAACCGATCGAGACGATGGCCTCGGTCTCGAAATCGAGATCCACGTCGTAGCGGTCCTTGTACCAGTTGCAGATCGCACGGCGCAGACGCGGGATCCCCTTCGACTGGGAATAACGATGCGTGTCACGACGCTGCGCGGCCTCGACGAGCTTGTCAACGATGTGCTTCGGCGTCGGCTGGTCCGGGTTTCCCATGCCGAAATCGATAATGTCCTCGCCGCGTGCGCGTGCTTCCGCCTTGAGTGCATTCACGATCGCGAAGACATAGGGCGGGAGTCGCTTGATACGACGAAACTCTTCCATTTCGGGCGTGGACACTTGGACCTCTTGGTATAATGAATTGAAACGCGACAAGCTACCGGAAAACAGGCATTACAGCAACAGATCCCATGAAATTTAGCGAGGACAAAAACAGCGGTCTGCTCATCCGTTCCTGCCGGCCGGGAGAGATCAATATCGCCGGCGAAATCTGGCGCCAGAGCATTCTGGTTCACACCGGAAAATGTATCGCCTGGGAGATCGACTCCGTCACCGACTTGAGCGCCGATCACCTGACCGGAATCATCGCCTTCGGGCCGGATATCCTGCTGATTGGAACCGGAACGGAACAGCAGTTCCCTGAGATTGAACGCTATGCCGAACTGCTGGCGCACAACATCGGTGTCGAAATCATGGATTCGCCCGCCGCAGCCCGTACCTATAATGTTCTGGTCAGCGAGGGGCGCAAGGTGATGGCCGGCATCATTGTCTGACGCAAACCGCAACGGGCTGGCGAGAGTTCTTTACATGTTCTACAATAGAACCAGTACAGAACGCAGGCAATCTCCATGAGCATCACACTGACAAGAAGGCAGCAGGAAATCTACGAGTTTCTCGTGGAGAACGCAGACCGCTTTCCTCATCCCCCTACCCTGGCGGAACTTTGCGATGCAATGAACCTCAGTTCACGCGGCTCCATGCACAAGCAGGTCCAGGCACTCATCGAGGCCGGCCTTGTCGAACCCATGAACGGCCAGCGCCGGGGTATTCGCCTGACCCGCCAGGCGCCGGTAACCCCGGATTCGGCTTCTACGGAAGGACTGCCATTTCTTGGCAAGATAGCCGCCGGGCGACCGCTCGAGGCCGTCACTGACCAGCAGCACATGCAAATTCCGGGCTGGATGACGGGAGATCGCAGCGACTGTTACATCCTGACCGTCAGTGGCGACTCCATGATCGATGAAGGCATCCTCGATGGCGACCTTGTCATCATCGAGCAAACCTCCACCGCGCGCAACGGCGACATTATCGTTGCGCTCGTCGACGAATCCGAAGCCACCCTGAAGCGCATCGAGCAGAAACCGGGCGAGGTCATCCTGCACCCGGCCAACAGCACGATGGAGTCAATGCACTATTCACCCGACCGCGTCCGCATCCAGGGCCGACTCGTCGGGCAGCTGCGCACCTACCACTAGCGACCCGCTCTCACTAAAAAACCCGGCGCATCAGGCCGGGTTTTTTATCGTCCGGGAAACCGGTAATCAGTTCTTCGACTTGTCGACGATCTTCTTGATCCAGGGCATCATGCCGCGCAGGCGCTCGCCAACCTCCTCGATCGGGTGCTCGCGCCCGATACGGCGCTTGGCCTGCAGCGTAATCTGGCCAGACTGGTTCTCCTGGATGAACTCGCGCGCAAACTCGCCGTTCTGGATCTCTCTCAGAATCTGGCGCATCTCGGCCTTGGTCTCGTCGGTAACGATGCGCGGACCGCGTGTCAGGTCACCGTACTCAGCCGTATTGGAGATGGAGTAACGCATGTTGGCGATACCGCCCTCGTACATGAGGTCGACGATCAGCTTGAGTTCGTGCAGACACTCGAAGTAGGCCATCTCGGGGGCATACCCTGCCTCGACGAGCGTCTCGAAACCCGCCTGAACGAGCGCGGTCGTGCCACCACAGAGCACGGCCTGTTCACCGAACAGATCCGTTTCGGTCTCGTCCTTGAAGGTCGTCTCGATAATACCGGTACGACCGCCGCCGATTGCCGATGCATAGGAGAGAGCAATCTGCTTTGCAGTGCCGGTCGCGTCCTGGGCAACAGCAACCAGGTCGGGAATGCCGCCACCCCTTTCGAATTCACTACGGACCGTGTGCCCCGGTGCTTTCGGCGCGATCATGATGACATCCAGATCCTCGCGCGGCGTAATGGCGCCGAAGTGGATATTGAAACCATGCGCGAAGGCCATCGCGGCACCGTTCTTGATATTCGGTTCGATCTGATCCCTGTAGAGCGCGGCCTGGCTCTCGTCGGGCGCGAGGATCATGACGACATCGGCACTGGCGACAGCATCTTCGATCGAGGCTGTGTTGAGGCCTGCGGCCTCGGCTTTTTTGGCCGAGGTCGAGCCCGGACGCAAGCCGACCGTGACATCGACACCGGAATCCTTCAGGTTGTTGGCATGCGCATGCCCCTGTGAGCCGTAGCCGATGATGGAAACTTTCTTTCCCTGGATGATGGAAAGATCACAATCTTTGTCGTAGTAAACGTTAATCGCCATGATTATTTTGCCTTGGATTGGATGGTGTGAAATCTGTTCAGAGGGTCAGGGCCTTGTTGCCACGCGCGATGCCGCTGACACCTGTGCGGACGACCTCGACGATATAGTCGTCCGAAATAGCATTGATGAAGGCATCAAGCTTGGCACTGTCGCCTGTCATCTCGATGACAAAGCTGTTTTCCGTGACATCGATGATCTTGCCACGGAATATCTCGGAGAGCCGCTTCATCTCGTCACGCATGCCTTTCTCGGCACGCACCTTGATGAGCATCATCTCGCGTTCGATATGCTCTCCCTCGGAGAGATCAACAAGCTTGACCACATCGACGAGCTTGTTGAGCTGCTTGGTAATCTGCTCGACCTCGTTATCGTTGCCCGTTGTCACGAGTGTCATACGTGACAGCGAGGGATCCTCTGTCGGCGCAACGCTTAGCGACTCTATGTTGTAGCCACGCGCGGAGAAAAGCCCTGCTACACGGGACAGGGCGCCTGATTCATTTTCGATCAGTATGGAGATGATATGACGCATCAGGCCACTCCTTTGCTCTTGCGGGTCGGCGAGAGGTGCATCTCGTGATGCCCCTTGCCCGCCTCGATCATCGGGTAGACATTGATTTCAGGGTCGACAGCGACATCCATGAAGACCAGGTCATTCTTGCGGTCGAACATCTCCTGCATGGCATCCTCGAGTTGTCCCGGATCGGTCACACGCATGCCGACATGGCCAAAACTCTCTGCAAGCTCTACGAAATCCGGCAGTGCATCAACGTAGGAATGGGAATAACGTCCCTCGTAGAACATCTCCTGCCACTGGCGAACCATTCCCATGTAGCCGTTGTTGAGAAGAACGATCTTGATCGGAAGATCATATTGCTTGCAGGTCGCGAGTTCCTGGATACACATGAGAATACTGGCCTCGCCCGTGACACAGGCGACCATGTTATCCGGGTGTGCAAACTGAACCCCCATGGCGGCCGGCAGACCGAAGCCCATGGTGCCGAGACCGCCCGAGTTGATCCAGCGGCGCGGCTTGTCGAACTGGTAGAACTGGGCAGCAAACATCTGGTGCTGGCCAACGTCGGAGGTCACGAAAGCATCGCCGTGCGTCACCTTGTTGAGCATCTCGATGGCGTACTGTGGCTTGATCAGTTCATCGTCCTGCTCGTAGTGCAGGCAGTGCAGCCCGCGCCATGCCTCGATGCGCTCCCACCAGTTCTCGAGGTTTTCGGAATCGGGCCTGGCGCCTGTTTCATGGATAACCTTGAGCATGTCGGAGAGAACGCTCTTCACCGATCCGACAATAGGTACGTCGACGCGTACATTTTTCGAAATCGACGATGGATCGATATCGATGTGAATAATCTTTGCCTGCGGGCAGAAGTGTGCAATTTTGCCGGTTACACGGTCGTCAAAGCGCGAACCGACGGCGATCAGCACATCCGATTCGTGCATCGCCATGTTGGCCTCATAGGTTCCGTGCATGCCGAGCATGCCAAGGTTCTGCCTGTCGGTCGCAGGATAGGCACCGAGCCCCATCAGGGTCTGGGTGATCGGCAACCCGAGCGTGCGCACGAGGTCGGTCAGTTCCGCGCTGGCATCGTTAAGAACAGTTCCGCCACCCGAGTAGACGATCGGGCGCTTGGCCTCAGCGATGATCTGGACGGCCTTCTTGATCTGGCCAAGGTGTCCCTTTTCGACTGGACTGTAGGAACGCATCTTGATCGACTTGGGATACTCGTAGGGTATCTTGACCGAGGGGTCAGTAATGTCCTTGGGGATGTCGACCACAACAGGGCCGGGGCGCCCGGATGTGGCGATGTGGAACGCCTTGCGCATGGTTTCGGCAAGATCCTCGACCCGCTTCACCAGAAAGTTGTGCTTCACGCAGGGACGCGTGATACCGATGGTATCGACTTCCTGGAAAGCATCCGTCCCGATGAGTGGCGAGACAACCTGGCCGGTAATGATGACCATCGGAATGGAGTCCATGTAGGCGGTTGCGATACCGGTCACGGCGTTCGTGGCCCCCGGGCCAGAGGTCACGAGAACCACACCGGGCTTTCCGCTCGAGCGCGCATAGCCATCGGCAGCGTGGGTAGCGCCCTGCTCGTGTCGAACCAGGACGTGACGTACATCTTCCTGCTGGAAGATCGCGTCGTAAATATGCAGAACCGCCCCGCCCGGATAGCCGAAAACGAATTCCACACCCTCGTCTTTCAATGACTGAACGACGATCTCGGCACCACTGAGTTCCACTTGCTAAACCTCCGAAGCACGGGAATCCTGCACTGATTCCCGCCACCAGAATTTCATGAAAAATAATCGGCTGAAACTACTGTTTTCATAGCCTTGCGTCAAGGGTTTTCAATGAATTTACACCATATTTCAACCCGCCTTCGCCATGGTGGAAATATCATGCAAGTTCGTTCATGATTGTGAGACATATGGACCGACCGGATAACTCCCGTTTTATTGTGGAAATGCGACAACTCATCTTTCTCGTCCTCCCTGCCCTGCTTTTACTGCAAACAGCCACAGCGTCCTCGCTGTACAAATGGATCGACGAAAACGGAAATATCGTCTACTCGCAAAGCATGCCCCCTCCCGGTGCAAAAGTGCTACAACAGCCCAGAATCCGCGGGTTGCACACACCACCCCCTCCGGCAGAGAGTGACAACGCACCGCAACAGGTTGAGTCTGCAACCAGCACAGTATCCGCCTCGTCCGAGGCAGAGCCCGCACGCAACCTCACGGAAGATCAGCAAGAGCAGTATCGTGAGTATTGCCAGAATCTCAGGAAAAACCTCGAACTCCTGACACAACCAAAACGTGTCTATGTCGGCACAG
>JASFFK010000125.1:0-6702 GCA_050124335.1 Chromatiales bacterium
CTTTTGCTGTAACTCCTCGAATGCCTTGATGCCAAGCTCTTCCATCATGACTTCCAGGGCCGGGTGATCATCGAGACTGAAGGCGACGTTTTCCTGTGATTTCGTAATGCGGTGTTTGGTCCCGACGGGGCTGCAGCCTTGCGTGAGATTGGTCAGGACGCCAATTGCCTCCGAAAAGACGACGCCGGATATGCCCCCGCTGAGAAGATCATCGGCGACCTGGTAGTGCGCATCCCTCGATGAGGTCAGTCCGCCTACCAGGAAACCGTTTTCGAGTCGTTGCTGAAGGCCGCTGATGAGTTGCTGGGTTTCCGGATTGAGCGGGTCTCCGTGAATGACCCCAAAGCTGGTCGAGAAGGCCTGCAGGGCGGAGGGCAGGGTATCGAAATCGTCCGTCTTGCTGACCAGTGGCAGCATTGCGAAGCTCTGTGCCGGAAACTGCGCCAGCATGATGCTGGCGGCGGGCTGTTCATAAAACTCGGAGCCGTCACTGATGATCCCGATCCCGACCGTTCCGGTCCAGTGCGGGATGCCTGTCACTGACTTGCACTGCTGCAGCAGGCTGCTGAATTCATCGGCCATGGCATCGGTCACATAGATGAAGCCGAAGTTGGCGCCTGCCGGTATGTCTGCGAGCTGCCGTAGCGTGTCATCGATGACAGCGCTAACGTCCTCATGCTGGCTGTGGAGAGTCGTGAACTGCTTCATGGCAACAGTCTAAAGCCACAGCAAACAAGTGCTCCCATGCGGATTCTGGAGAAATTCCTGGCTGTTGAAGATCCTGTGACCGGGAGCGCCTGCGACACCATAACGAGAGCAGGTGTGTTTGATGTACGATTCTGGTAACTTTGTGCTAGTTTTCTGGCGGGGCAGTGACCAGGTGCGAATTACAAGAAGCAAATCATGACAGCCTCAGAGCTATTCAGGCGCTTGAGGTACATGCTGATCCCGATGCTGGACCAGGTCGCCGAGCTTCGCGATCCAGCCACGCTCAAGGTCGATATTCTCGCCGGTGTGACGGTCGCACTGGTCCTGGTGCCCCAGTCGATGGCCTATGCACAGCTGGCCGGCCTTCCCCCCTACTACGGTCTCTACGCCTCTTTCCTTCCCCCGATGGTTGCTGCAATCTTCGGATCCTCCCGGCAGCTGGCCACCGGCCCGGTTGCCGTTGTCTCGCTGATGACCGCTGCCACGCTCGAACCGCTGGCAACCTCCGGCAGCGAGGGGTTTCTCGTCTATGCCACCTTGCTTGCGATCCTCATCGGTGTTTTCCAGATGGCGCTCGGCCTGCTGCGTCTCGGCGTCATCGTTGACTTTCTCTCTCATCCTGTCGTGGTTGGTTTTACGAATGCGGGCGCCATCATCATTGCGACCTCGCAACTCGACAAGCTCTTCGGTGTGAGCGCAGAGAAAGCCGAGCGTCACTATGAAACCATCTACAATATCCTGATCGCGGCTGCCGACTCTATCCACTGGCCGACCCTCTGGATGGCGATCATCTCGATCAGCATCATGGTCGCGCTGAGAAAGTGGTTTCCTTCCCTGCCGAATGTCCTGATCGCTGTCGTACTCACGACGGTGCTCTCCCGGTTCACGGGTTATGCCGAAAAGGGCGGTGCGGTTGTCGGAGATATTCCGAAGGGACTGCCTGCGTTCGCAATGCCCCGTTTCGAGATGGAGATCATTCTCGAGCTGGCAACATCCGCAATCATCATCGCGCTCATCGGTTTCATGGAGGCCATCTCGATCGCAAAGGCGATGGCGGCCCGCACGCGCCAGCGACTGGACGCCAACCAGGAACTGGTCGGGCAGGGACTCTCGAACATCGTCTCGGGGCTGTTCAGTGGTTACGCGGTATCCGGCTCCTTCTCGCGCTCGGCGGTGAACATCGGTGCAGGGGCGCGCACGGGATTCTCGTCGATTGTGACAGGCCTCGTCGTCGGTATTACCTTGCTGTTCCTGACACCCCTGCTCTTCCACCTGCCGCAGGCAACACTGGCCGCGATCATCATCATGGCGGTTATCGGGCTGGTGAAGATCAAGCCGATTGTCCATGCCTGGAAAGCTGAAAAGCATGATGGCATCGTGGCGGTGACGACATTTGTTCTGACGCTGGTCATGGCACCAAATCTCGATCAGGGTATCCTTGTCGGAGTCGTGCTTGCCATGGGCCTGTTTATCTACCGCACCATGCGCCCGCGTTTTGCCATGGTCGCGCGCTTTCATGACGCCACCTTTCGCGATGTGAAGATCCATCCGGAGCTCAGAATCTGTCCGAACATTATCGTTGTGCGGTTCGACATGTCGCTCTATTACGCCAACGCCGGTTACTTCGAGACCAAGGTGCTGCAGGTCTTTGCCGATTACCCAGATGCAAAGTTCATCATCCTCGATGCAGAGGGAATCAACATGCTGGATTCCACCGGCGAAATGGTTCTCACACAGCTGCGTGACCGTCTTGCTGCTGCGGGGGTCAAGTTCCTGGTTGCCCGCATGAAGCGCCAGTTCATGCAAAGCATGAGAAAGACAGGTGCCATCGATATCATGGGCGGGGAGAGTTTCTTTTCGCGCCTGACATTTGCACTGGCCTATGCGTGGACAGACATCAAGTGCGACAGTTGTGATAACGGCAAGCATTGTCCTTACCGGGTTTCCGTTGCCAAGCAGGAATATGAACAACGCATGGGAGCGACCGTCGAGGAACTGGCGAGCGGTCGGCCACTCGGCTCGGGAGACGACGAGGCGGTCAAGCGTCCGGCCTGAGATGGACTCGCCGTTTTGCGCTAGCCCGGTCAGCGCCGTGCAGGCCATCGGGCTCGAGCGTTATCAAAGGAAGACCTTTCCTGCAGTCGAAAGCCGGACGGGTGACGCTTCCGGGGCCAGGGGGGATGACCGGTTCAGGCAGCAGCTCCGTTGAGGGTATAAGATAAGAAGAGGCAGGCAACGCAGCGAGGATTTCAACAGGCCATGAACGGTGAGCAGAGACCACTCTCCAGAATACCGAACTGGCTCGTGTTGCTACTCATTCTGCTGGTTGCGATGATGGCTTTGCGATTTCCGCTGGGTCCGGTTGAGCCTGTTGCCGATGTCGCCTACTCCGACTTTAAACAGTTGCTTGCCGATGACCAGGTCAAGGCCGTCACCTTGCGTGGCAATGCTGTGGAGGGTGAGTTGCATGCGGCTGAAACCCTCGGACCGGCGGATCAGCTTGTGACCCGTTTCAGGACGCGCATTCCCCGGTTCGGTGATGATGCATTGCTCGGCCTGCTCGAAAGCAAGGGAGTCGAGGTTGACGTTGCCGATGAGGAGGGTGTCAGTCCTCTTGCCAGCTTCCTGATCGCCCTGTTGCCCTGGGTGATCTTCCTCGGTTTTCTCTACTGGCTCATGCGACAGGCGCGCCGCAACATTATTGGTGGCGTCGGAGGGCAGAGCGAGCTGCGCCGTTTCCTGCAGCCACCGGTTGAGCAGGCGGAACGGCCTCCGGTCACATTCGATGATGTTGCAGGGCAGGAGAACGCCAAACGCGAGGTCAGCGAACTCGTGGAGTTTCTGCGCGATCCCGAACGTTTCAGGCGGCTTGGTGCCGATGTGCCCCATGGCGTGCTGCTCATGGGGGCGCCCGGCACGGGCAAGACACTCCTGGCTCGTGCGCTGGCCGGTGAAGCGGGTGTGCCTTTCTTTTCGATTTCAGCCTCCGAGTTTATCGAGGTCTTTGTCGGCGTTGGTGCATCGCGCGTCAGAAAACTCTTCGAGACGGCCAAGGAGCAGGCGCCGAGTATCCTCTTTATCGATGAACTCGACAGCGTTGGACGCACGCGTGGTACGGGACTCGGCGGTGGTCATGACGAACGTGAGCAGACGCTGAACCAGATCCTCGCCGAGATGGATGGTTTTTCAGGACACGAGGCTGTGATTGTTCTTGCCGCGACCAACAGGCCGGATGTGCTCGACCCTGCGTTGTTGCGCCCCGGCCGGTTCGATCGTCACGTCATGCTGGATCTTCCGGATCGCAAGGACCGCGAGGCAATCCTCAAGGTACACGTGCGCAAGGTGAAACTCGGTGATGATATTGATCTCGGGAAGATTGCCGGTGGCACACCGGGTTTTTCAGGCGCCGATCTGAGGAACCTGGTCAACGAGGCGGCACTGCTGGCAGCACGGGAGAACAGCAACAGTGTGGAGATGCGTCATTTCGAGAGCGCGCGTGACAAGCTGATCCTTGGCACGGAGCGTACCCTCACTATCCAGCCGGAAGAGCGACACCGCCTGGCCGTCCATGAGGCCGGTCATACAGTCGTTGGATGGTTTCTTCCCAACGCCGATCCGCTCTACAAGGTCTCCATCCTGCCACGTGGCAAGGCGCTGGGTGGTACCCAGCTCATTCCCGAGAAGGAGCGTCACACATTGCCGGAGGAGTACCTGCGTGACCAGCTTGCACTCATGATGGCTGGCCGTATTTCCGAGAAACTGCTGCTGGGCAGCGTCAGCTCGGGCGCAGATGACGATATCCACCGTGCCACCGCGCTGGCCAGGGCGATGGTCTCGCGATGGGGTATGGCTGAGAGCATCGGCCCTGTTGATCTTCGCGAAAGCGAGGAGCATCCCTTCCTCGGGCGCGAGATTGCCCAGCCCCGGCATTTCAGTGAAAGCTCGGCTACGCATATTGACGAGGCGGTCACAGAGCTTCTGCTGTCGGCCGAGCGGCGGGCCGGTGAACTGCTCGAGGACCATCGTCCGCAACTGGAACTGCTCGTGCGGATGCTCGAGAAAGAGGAGACACTGCATCGCGAGCAGATCGAGGAGTGCCTCGGGCCCGTTGTGAACCGGGAGAACGGCAGCCGTTTCACGGTTGCCGGCTGAGTATCAGCCAGCCGTCAGGCAACGACCGACGGGGTGGCATAGATTGCCAGTTCCCGTGCATGCCGCTGCGTGTCCGGATCCTTGATTGCAGGGACCGCCCGGATCGCGGCCACGTAGTCCTTCGGCAGGCCCGTGGCAAGTGCACCCTGCAACACATGTTCAAGGTACCAGCTGAAAGGGCGTAGTGAGGAGTCGATGCGTGTTGCCATGTAGGCCTCTGCAGCCATATCCCGGCCGGCGCTGTCAGTGATGATCAGGGTGCGCCGGTCGTAACCTGTTCCTTTTCCCTCGATCCGGTCGAGGATATCGAGTTCATCCCCCCTCATCCTGTAGAGCACGCCCAGCACGGTATCCCGGTCTTTTCCCGTGTGACTGGCATCGCACTTCGCGGATCCGTCCTTGCCAACCTTGTGGAACCTGAGACGATACCCTCTGAGGGTGGCGATACCGAGGGGCTTTGCGCTCTGCACGCGCGTTTTCAGACGCATCAGGGACATGTTGGAGCCGTAGGCGAAATAGTGCACCTGGCCAGTCATCTCTTCATTGGTTATGCATTGCTTGACAGGGTCCGGCAGAGCCTCTCGAGTTCTTTTGTATAAGGGTTGATGTCGCCAATCTCTTTTTCGACCCACTCCCTGTCATAGCAGGTATCGAGATAGCGCTCTCCGTCATCGCACATCAGGGTCACGATCGATCCCTTTTCTCCCTTGTCGCGCATCTCCTTTGCAACCTGCAGCGAACCCCAGAGATTGGTGCCTGTCGATCCGCCGGCCTTTCGCCCGATCTGCTGTTCCAGCCAGTGAATGGATGCGATGCTGGCCGCGTCAGGAACCCGGAGCATCCTGTCGATGACATCCGGCTGGAAGGAGGGTTCGACAATTGGTCTGCCAATGCCCTCGATGCGGCTGGCCCTGTCGATAGTGAGCGAGAAATCGCCGGAAACAAAGCAGTCATGGAAGACCGAGTTCTCGGGATCGACGACCAGCAGCTCGGTGTCGTAGGCCTTGTAGCGAATATAGCGCCCGATGGTTGCAGAGGTTCCTCCGGTTCCCGCGCTCATGACGATCGTGCGCGGGATCGGATGCGGCTCCTGCTGCATCTGGCTGAAGATGCTCTCGGCGATGTTGTTGTTCCCGCGCCAGTCGGTCGCCCGCTCGGCAAAGGTGAACTGGTCGAGGAAATGCCCGTCGAGTGATGCTGCAAGCCGGATGGCCTCCTCGTGCATCTGCGAGCCGTTGTCGACGAAGTGGCACTGGCCGCCATAGAGCTCGATCAGCCTGATCTTGCTGTGCGCGGTCGATGCCGGCATGACTGCAATAAAAGGCACGCCGATCATGCGTGCGAAGTAGGCTTCGGACACAGCTGTGCTGCCGGAGGAGGCTTCGATCACCGTCGTATCGGGGCCGATCTTGCCGTTGCAGAGCGCATAGAGGAAGAGCGAGCGGGCAAGCCTGTGCTTGAGACTGCCCGTCGGATGCGTGCTTTCATCCTTGAGATAGAGGTCGATGCCCGGCAGGGCGGGCAGTTCGAGCTTGATCAGGTGCGTGTCAGCCGAGCGCTGGTAGTCGGCCGTGATCTTCCTGATTGATGTGTGTATCCAGTCATGCATCGCATTTATTATGCATGCTGTCAGTGATCAATTCCCCGTAAAAAATGCGCTCTGACACCCGGTTTCCCGTTCAGACAGGCTTTCCAGCCGCTGTTGCCTCGGGCACCTCGACGAGCTCGCCTGACCTGCAGTCATAGATATAGCCGTAGATCGGTATATCCGATGGCACCATGGAGTTGCTGCGTATTCGCTGGACATCTTCCACAACACTCTTCGCATTGTCACTTATCGTG
>JASFFK010000126.1:0-6684 GCA_050124335.1 Chromatiales bacterium
ATCTGCTGCAACCAGCAAGCCAAAAGCCACGAATGCCAGCATCGTCAGCCAGGGAGTGTCGATCATGGCAGGCAACTGCATGCCAATCAGGCCCGCGAGCAGCCAGCAGGCAGGCAGTGACATGGTGACCAGCCTGCCGGTTTTCGGTCCATGCAGGCCCGCAAGCAGTGCGATCGCGATGAGTCCCAGCAGGTCCCCGGGCGAGAGCAGCAGGTGCAGTGAGCCGTCGTAAAAGGGGCCGAGGCCTGAGTTGACGAGGTGGGCCTGCACTGCAGAGGGCAGGGCAAGAAGACCGGCGATCAGGAACAGGGCTGCTCGTTTCATGCAGACACGCTCCGAAAGAAAGGTTTTCCTGCAGTCCCGTTGAGAGACCGTCTGCGATTGTGCAGATCAAACATGCTGTTCTTCCTCAACTCCGAGCCGGTGCAATGTCGTTATCGCTCGGCACTGGTTGTCGATCGGCGAGGATCGTCAATCCTCGGCAAGGCTGTTCCGGATGCAGAATCACCCGCGGCCATCCGCAGATACAGGCCGAGCGCATAAGCGGCGAGCGGATCCTTCCCGGCAATGTCCGTCCGGATCTCCCTGATTCGGGGAGCGAAATCCCAGCGACGCCAGGCGATCAGGTCGTGAGTGACATCCGGTGCCACGGACGGGTGTACCTCGAGAAGGGTGCGGTAGGCCGCTGCCACCGGCTCGCGAAATGGCGCCACGGCGGAGGCATACACCGACAGGGCCTTCACGATCTCCTTCAATTCCTCGCGGGAACGCTCTGGTTGCGTCAGGTACCAGCGCCGGATGCGTTCCAGACCATCCTCTCCCTCGATAGCAAGGTAAGCGGTCGCCCAGGCGGCCAGGTTGAACAGACTGCCCAACCGCTGCTTGTCCTCAAAGGCTTTTCTGATCTGTGCACGATCGGCTGAGCGCTGTGACTCCGCAAGCATCAGGATCGCAAGGCTGCGCCATTCCAGGTAGCGTGGTTCATCGAGCATGCCGCGTACGGTCTCGATTGGCACCTCGGTGGCGATGCGGCGAATTTCGTTATAGGGCGCGCGCGCAATCTCCAGGTATGCCGCTTCGTGCAGACGGATATCGGCATGGCCCAGCAGCGGCGCGAACTCGGCGAGGCGCTGCGGGTTGTTCCTCTCCATGGGTTTCCAGGTGTCTGCATGCCCGAGGATACGTCGCACGAATCGCTCATATTCGGCATCCGTGATGCCCAGCGCCGACCAGTTGCCGTCCGGCCTTACTCGGGCCAGCAACATGTGGCGCTGTGGATAGCGTGCAAGTATTCGCCGATCCATGCTGGGAAGGAAGGCGTCAATTGGCGTATTGCCAGGCTCGCCTTTTAACACTTCTACCGTGACGTAGTGGAACGGTCGCTCCGGATCCTCACGTGCCAGTACCAGGGCATCGGCCTCGAGCAGCCTGTCCGCGAGGGTCTTGACCGGCATCGGGATACAGACCTGGCAGGCATCAGCAGTCCGAACGAGCAGGCAGACAAGCAGTGCCAGTCCGGGTAGCCAGCCGCGTGATCGCAGTAGCCTTTCAAGAAGAGTGCCGGAAGATCGGTTCATAACATCATCACCGTTCGCTGGATGGTCCAGTAGGCTCCCAGTGAGCCGATTGCATAGCCGGGTGCAAAATCAACCCAGTGTGGCCAGCGGAACTCCAGGACCTTCATCGATCTGTGAACGAGCAGGATCAGGAAAACGAAGGCGAGCTGGCCGATCTCGACGCCGATATTGAACATGAGCAGCGCGAGCGGAATTTCGGTCTTTGGCATGCCGACGGTCGAGAGTCCGCTTGCAAAGCCAAAGCCGTGGAGCAGGCCAAAGCCGAATGCAACCACCCAGGGGTGGCGGATGGTGAAGCTGGTCTGCCCACGCCAGACGCGCACGATCTCCGGGCCAAGGAAGAGGATAGAGAGCGCGATGGCCGCATTCAAGGGTGGTCCGGGGACATTCGCATAACCGAGGGTGGCGGCAGCGAGCGTCATGCTGTGGGCAACTGTAAAGGCGGTGATCGTCTTGAGCAGCATGTGCCGGCCCTGGACGATGATCAGCAGTCCAAGGACGAACAGCAGGTGGTCGATGCCCATGAGAATGTGATTGATGCCGAGGACCAGGTATTCGCCCGAAGTGACATACCAGGGACGCTCGCCACGCAGCTCTGCGTATGGCTGTGTTGGCCGCACAACGAGACTGGACTCACTGCCATCGAGACGGGAGATGCGTACGAACACATCGGTGATCGTGGCCTCGAGACCCGGGAAACGGATGATGTCGCCGTCGATCGAGCCACCGGCCACGTCGACGATATGATTGTAGAGCTGTGAGTCTGCGAGCTGACGCATTGTTGGCTCGCCGACTGTCTGCCAATCCTCGGGTAACAGCAGTTCAGCCGGATGCGGCTTGCCATAATAAGTGGGCGCACGCCAGATGACCTCGTAGCGTTCCGGCCCCAGTTGCTTCAGTTCAAGGAGACCGGGTTGTGATTCATGGGCGATCGCAGGATTGCTGAACAGGACCGGCAGGATCCAGAAAATCATCGAGAGACGCTGTAAAAGCCTCATTCGCCTGCCTGTTGTTGTGCAGTTTCCGGCGGCATGGAACCGTTTTCATCGATTTCTCGCTTCTCCTCCTGCTGCTCGATGAAGACCTCGTAACCTTCCCGCAGCTTCCGGTAGGCACGTTCCTTGAGTTCCCTGCGGCGCTCGGCAAGGTATTCCTGTTCGACCTCGGGGCGTATTTCAGCCAGGGTCGGCAGGCGGCCCTCGACACGCTCCGTCACCAGCACCAGGTGCGCTCCGAGACCAGAGAGGAGCGGTCCTTGCCAGCTGCCGGGTTCGAGTTCCATGACTGCCTGCGCAAATCGTTCGCCGAAGGTCCGCGCGATCATGCGCTGCGAAACAGCGGTCTGCTCGTATGGGAGCATGGTCGGATCGCCAAGGGTTTCTGCCGTTGCGTCCGCCCGCAACTCGACCAGCAATTGTTCCGCGTCTGATTCGAGCGCCTGCCCCCTGTCGAAACTCAGGAAAACCTGCCTGAATGAAAGCCGGGGCGGGATGAGGAATTTTTCGGTGTTCTGCTGAAGGTAGGCGTCCAGCACTTCGTCCGTCGGCGCCTGCTGCGCAGTCAGGTCCTCGAGCAGAAATTCCAGCTTGAGGCGCATGCGCTGGCGCACTTGCGGATCGTTCCGATCGAGGCCCATGGCGAGGGCCTCCCGGTAATAGATCTCGTCACGGACGTAGCTCTGGATCAGCCCGGCCAGCTCCTCCTGTGTAGGTGGACGCAGCCAGGTGCGCCTGAACTGGGCAGCGAGCTGCTCCACCTGGCTCTCGCTGACAAGAATGCGGTTCGCCGGGTCGACGCTCTCTTCGCGGGTCAGGTCGAACAGGATGAACAGCACGGCGCCGATCAGGAGAAAATGGACCAGTGGCTCGCGCCAGAGTTTTTGAATTTGCAACATCGTGTCGGGGCGTCAGCCCGGTTTTCCGGACTGGCCTTGCCAGAGGCTTCAAGATGGGGGCCATGATACAACAAGGCGCCAGATCCTGAAGGGCTTTGCAGGATCAGGCGGGTTGTACGTGGCGAATCAGGATTGTGGTGAGTACCAGATCGGCGAGGTATAGGCGCGTTCCTGGTGAACCGTGGTGGCTCCCTCCGGGATCTGCGTGCCATACCTGAAGGCATCATAGACAATCCACCGCGGTGTCGGGATTTCAATCACGCGCGCATAGTAGAAGGCGGAGATGGCCGGGTCGAAGTCCGGATCGGTCCAGACAGTGCCGAGTTCAGAGGCGCCGATGGTGTTGGTCCAGTTGGCATTCCCGATGTCGACGGTGTTGCCGACTGCTGGCAGCACGCCATTTGCATCGGGCTCGCGTCCCTGTGACCAGGCGACATCGTAGACCTTTTCATGGGTTTTGCCATCGCTGTCGAGCCAGCCCTTGACGATCTGGATACGATCGAGGTTAGCGCCGAGAGGATCCTTGAGTGCGTAGACCATGAAGGTGGGTGTTTTCTTCTCCCCGGCAGCCGGCAGATCGCCTCCCATGGGAACACCCTTGTCGTAACCGCGGAAGGCCGGCTGGCGGCTGTTGAGATCATCTGACGTGTAATCCCAGCCACCGAAGAAACGTACCCCGATGCGGGTACCGGTCGTGGCATAGACTTCCTTGCGGGCCATGGCGTCGAAGATCGCTTCACGCGTGTTCTCCTTTGCCCAGACCGCTGCGAGCCCGGAGGCAGATTGTTCCCATCCCTTGAATTCACCCTTGTCGGTCTTGGTGAAGGGGTGCAGCATGCGATCCGGAGAGGGTTCGGAACCGGCGTGCTTGCCGAAGTAGTTGTCCTCTTCAGCCGTGGAGAGTGCTGTGTGGCTGTCAGTGGAACCGACCATGCCGAACTTGTAGGGGTTGGTTCCCAGGTTCTTTTCCAGCAGTAATCCATTTCTCAGAGCCTCACGGGCATATTCGCCAGCAAGCATCTCATCGGTCTTGGCCTCTGTCAGGTCGAGATTGCCCGCATCCCAGGTCTCGAAGTCGGCAAAGGCATCATCCGGCGAGAGGAAGGGGTGCGCCTCGCCGTCGCCCTTGATCTGGGTGATCTCGTACATCGGCTCCCAGCGGGCACGCTTCTGGACATACTCTTCATCGAGCTTGCGACCCGTGTACTGGGCATCGATCGGAAACATCAGTCCGTTAGAGAGATTGCCGTTGTGCGCAAGCGCAAGGGCCGTGCCGCCCGTCTTTGACTCGTAGTTCTCGAGCCAGGTGTAGAGATCCAGCGGGTCCGTGCTGCCGACAGGGGGCTGGGTGGTGTAGGGCACGACCTGGCCTGCTTTCTCACCACCATCGCGGAAGATGACGTTTCGATGCAGGTTGTTGCCCTCGACCAGCGAGGTCCATTCGAATCCGATCAGGGAGGTGAAGTTGCCCGGATCATTAAAATCCTCGGCAGCCTCGACCACCTTTTTCCAGACCGATGCATATCCTTTTGAGCCGGGAGAGTAGGCGGCAAGAAGATCCGGATCGACGTTGCCCTGTGAAAAATTTGTAATGAGGTCCAGAGCCGTCTCGACAGCAGTTTCGCCACCGGCCCGCATGCCGTCGGACCAGCGCTTGCCCTGCTCGAATTTCGTGACATTGGGGCTCGCACTGGCGAGGTCATCGACCAGCCCCATGCCATCAGAGTGATCGGCAATCACGAGCCAGTCGAGCGCCCGTGCGAGTTTCACGGGTTGGCCTGTCGAGGAAATCACTTCTTCACCACGTGCGAAGCGATAGGCATCATCGAGCCCCAGCCTTGCACCGAAAAGACCGGCATCCACCGACAGCCCGGTATGCAGGTGGGTGTCACCCCACAATGGCATACTCGGAAAGGCGCGTTGCGCATAGGGTGAGTAGGCCTTGCCCGGATAGAGATCGGAGAGAGATTCCTTTGAAGCCATAAACTGGGCAGTTGATGTCATGGGGACAAGCAGAGTGACAGCGGTGAGCAGAATGCCTACCGAGAGGGGTTTTATACCTTTGCGTGGTGCCATGCTGATTCTCGTTGATTAGTAGGCTATTGTATCCGGCCGGAAAGGAGCTGTTTCCGATGCCAGGTAAAAATGGTCGATTTGTCGCGCCGTCATTCAGATTGCCAGATGAACAGGCGACCTCTCCTGCAGCATGGCAAGCTTGCCTGCTATCAGGAGAATCAGTAGAGAATATAGCATCTCCGGATGGCTCTTCCATGAATTCGGGATTACCGGTTGCGGATTGGCTTCAAATAGTGTCCGATTGAGTGCCCGCAGACAGATAAGAGAAGCTTGCCGATGAAAGTTTTCATAAAGCCCGTCGTTCTCACAGTCATGCTCATCATGGCCAATGGAACACTCCATGCCTCCTCGCTCCTGGACAAGGCAAAGGATCTTGGTTCAGCCGCGGTCGACAAGGGCAAGGAGGTCGGTTCCACTGCTGTCGATATTGTGGATGAGACGGCGACCAGCGCAGGCAAGGCTATCAGTGGCGAGAAAGAGTCGCCTGAGGTGATCCGGGGGGAGATTGACCAGATGGAAGCCCGGACGCTGCAACGACTCTTTGCCGAATCGCCCGAAGCCAGGGAGCGGTTCGATACAGCACCGGCCTATGCCGTCTTTGACAGTCGCAAGATGTCATTGCTCATCACAACGGCTTTCGGTTCCGGTGTCGCTGTCAACAAGGAGACGGGGAAGCGGGTCTACATGAAGATGGCCGAGGGTGGCGTCAATTACGGTGCGGGCGCCCAGCTCTACCAGGTGATTTTCCTGTTCCCGAGCCAGGGCAGCTATCGTGATTTCGTCAACAAGGGATGGGATGCGGGCGCAGGCGCTGATGCAGTCGCAGGCAAGGATGACGAGAATCTCGGATTACGTCTGCCCGATGGTACCAGTGTCTACAAGCTCAATGAAAAGGGCATCGCGCTGAGTGCGACACTGACTGGCACCAAATACTGGAAATGGGATGAGTTGAACCGCTAGTGGCCTATGTCCTGCAGACCGGATTTAACAGAGTGACATCCTGACAGAGAGAGTGATTATTATGAGGCGACTCTTTCCCCGGGCGAACGCACTGCTCGCGTTCGCATTCATGCTGGTACTTGCCGGATGCGGCTCGCAACCCCAAAGGGCCGTCATTACCACTGGTGTGATCGAGAA
>JASFFK010000127.1:0-6660 GCA_050124335.1 Chromatiales bacterium
GGGTCAGACGCGATACTGGCGGCAGAACGCCGAACGCATCGCAGGTCAGGAAGATGATGTTTTCCGGGTGGCCGCCGACGCCATCGAGCGTGGCGTTGGGGATCGCGCTGATGTGGTAGGCGCCGCGCGTGTTCTCGGTCAGGGAGTCGTCATCGAGGTTCAGCCAGCGGTCTTTCGCGTTGAGCGTGACGTTCTCGAGCACGGTGCCGAAGCGGTGCGTGGTGCTGTGGATCTCGGGTTCGTTCTCCGGGGAGAGCTTGATCATCTTGGCATAGCAGCCTCCCTCAAAGTTGAAGATGCCGTTGTCGCTCCAGCCGTGTTCGTCATCGCCGATCAGGATGCGTGACTTGTCGGCCGACAGCGTGGTCTTGCCAGTGCCGCTGAGGCCGAAGAAGAGCGCGGTCTTTCCGTCGGCCCCGATATTTGCAGAGCAGTGCATGGGCAGGACGCCCTTGTCAGGCAACAGGTAGTTCATGACCGAGAAGATCGACTTCTTGATCTCGCCTGCGTAGCTTGTGCCGCCGATCAGCACGAGTCGCTGATGGAAATTGACGAGGATGAAGGTCTCGCTGCGCGTGTGGTCATGCGACGGGATCGCGTGAAAACGCGGCGAGTTGATGACCGTGAACTCGGGCACGTGAACGGCCTGTTCCTCGGGTGTCGCCTGGATAAAGAGGTTGCGTGCGAAGAGGTTGTGCCAGGCGTACTCTGTGATGATGCGGATCGGCATGCGGTAGTCCGGGTCGGCGCCTGCGAAGCAGTCCTGCACGTAGACGTCTTTCATCTGCAGGTAGGAGGCCATGCGCTGGTGCAGCATGTCGAAGTTCTGCTCGGGGATCGGCTTGTTGATCGTGCCCCACCAGATCTGGTCATGGCTGTCCTTTTCGTCGACGATGAACTTGTCATTGGCAGAGCGCCCCGTGTGATGCCCAGTTCGCACAACGAGAGGCCCGAGATGAGACAGCGCGCCCTCGCGGCGCTCGAGCGCCTGTTCATAGAGCGCGGGCGTCGGGAGGTTCCAGTAGACGTCGTTCAGGTTGTAGAGTCCATGGTTTTCAAGGCCGTGTGGACTGTGCTTGATGTCTGTGTCATGCATGTCGGGCTCCTCGTTATGTTGCATCCCGGGTCGGGATGCCTGGACGGGCAAGTCTGCTTGTGGCAAACGCACCAGTCACTGGGTCAATAGGCAAAGTCGCACCAAAAGGGTGCGTTCCTGTGAATTATGCAGCCTTTTCGGTTTTACAGGTTTAAGAGAGGCAAGAAGTTTGCCAATTATTGATCTCGAGAATTGTCATCCTATGCTTGCATCGCGAGAAGGCCGAAGGCGCACCGGGCGATCTTAATCCAGAAGAACCGGCTGGTGTCTACTCCGGCAAACCAGCCTGGCGCAGGTCCTCGATGAACTTCTCCAGCAGCACCGGATCGCTGATCGGGACCGATTTGCGCGTATGGTCGAGTGTCTCTGCGGGATTGGTCATCCGGATCTGTTCCGTCTCCCACTCGGCATCGTCCTGCAGCCCGGCGCTTACATAACTGGCTGCAAGCCATAACCGGACGGGCATCGCATTCTCGTTGCGGTCTCTCGCTTTCTCGAGGGCCTCGATCGCTTCTTCGAACCGTCCGAGAAGGTAGAGGGCGCGGCCCTTGTTGTAGAGATAGTCCCAGGTGTAGTAGGGATTGAGCTGCATGCCCTTCTCTGCGAACTGCAGTGCCATTTCAGCTTCACCGAGATTGTTGCTGATGAGGGCAAGCAGACCGTAACCGTCCGCATAGCTCGGGGCGATTTCAATCGCGCGGGTGACAGCCTCTTTCGCCTGCCCGTACTCCTGGCGCATCAAGTGAACATAGCCGAGGGACCACCATGTCTGGGGCGCACTCCCGTCGAGTTCGACAGCCCGCTCGCCAAGTTCAAGCGCCCTGTCCAGTGTGAGCATCGGGTTCTCCGTCCAATGACGGCGAAACGCAAGTGCCAGCGAGAAAGCCATGGAGCCATAGGCTCGCCCGTATGCCGGGTCCTGCTCGATCGCCTGCTCGTAGAAAGCGATCGCGTCGTTGTTGCCTTCCTTCGTCTGGGTTTTTGAAGCACGCTGCCCCGACTGGAAGAGATCCCAGGCGCGCAGATTATCTGTCGATTTGTGGGCAAGGTAGCGTTGCTCCTGTTCGCTTGGGCTCAGTGAGAGTGCCTTGATCAGGCCGGCCGTGACTTCACTCCTGATCGCAAAGAGTTGCGTGATATTCCTGTCATAGCTTTCTGCCCATGTGTTGAAACCAGTCCTGGTATCGATGAGCTGTACATTGATACGCAGTGTATCGCCTAGACGGCGCAGGTTGCCGTCGAGGATGTAGTCGACGCCCAGCTCCTCGCCAATGGTGCGCGGGTCCGCTTGACGCTGGCGGTAGATGTTCGTTGCGTTGCTGGCAAGTACCTGCATGGCCGACAGGCGTGAAAGATCTGTGATGATGTCTTCGGTGATGCCATCCACGAGCGCTTCCCGGTCAGGGTGGTTCTCGAGGTTGTCTAAGGGCAGTACCGCAATCGATACGGGCTCTTTTTGCCCCCCGACTGTGTCGAGCTTCTGCGATGACTCCTGCCAGGCCAGCCAGGCGATGCCAAGCACGAGGATGGTAACGCCAGCAAACCAGAGCCAGGCCGGGAGCCTGAAAGCCCAGGCAGGTTCTGTTTTTGTCTCAGAGGCCGGGACTGTTTTGCCGGTCGTGGTGACGGGCTTTTGTACTTCTGCGATGAGCTGGTAGCCGCGTTTCGGAATGGTCGCGATGAATTCGGGGTTTCGTGCGCTGTCTCTGAGCGCCTTGCGCAGCTTGATGATGGTATTGGTGATGGCATCGTAACCCACGATCGCCCCGCGCCAGACGTCATGCTCCAGTTCCTCGCGTGTCACCACCTCACCCTGACGGGAGGCGAGGTAGCGCAGGACTTCCATGCTCCTCGGTTCAAGCCGTACGACCTCTTCACCCCTCGAAAGGGTGCCCTCCATCGGCGAGACGAGCCAGTCATTGACCCGGAATGCGTTTTGTTCGTTGCTGTCCAGCCTGGTGGTCCTGTGTCATTTTCCATGTGCGCGATTGATCAACGGACATGGAACTCATTGATTGTGCTTAATAAAAAGTACCGTCGTTTTTTCGTTGGTCTTCCGGCGTGCTTCGATCGGGACTTTTTGAGTATACCGAACCATGCTCCGGTTCACAGGCAACAACCACCAACCGGAGAACATCATGAAAACACTTCTCAATACACTGATTCTTTCGATTCTGCCGCTCTTTCCGGGATTGCTTCCGGCCTCTGATCTCGAGCGCGAGCAGCGCTGGCAGGAACAGGTCGAGGAAAATCTCTTCGAAGGCGAAACGCTCATGCTCAATGATGGCAGTGTCGATTTTCTCGGCATCTATACGGAATCGGCGCAGGAGCGACCCGAGGGCGCAGTCCTCCTGTTACATGGACGCGGCGTGCATCCGGACTGGCCACAGGTGATCTCGCCGCTGCGCACACGCCTGCCTGAACAGGGTTGGACTACGCTCTCCCTGCAGATGCCAGTGCTTGATCCGCAAGCCAAACTCGATGCCTACGTGCCGCTTTTCGACGAGGCGCTGGGGCGCATCGAGGCGGGTATCGATTATTTGCAGGAACAGGGATTCGACAGGATCGTGCTGCTTGGCCACAGCATGGGCAACGGCATGGCGACTCACTATCTCTCGACCACACGCGATCCGCGCGTCAAGGCGTTCATTGGTGTCGGGATGAGCGCCGACAAGCCAGAGCTTCGCTCCGTCATGGACACGGCAATCGCGCTGCGCAAGCTGGCATTGCTGCCGGTGCTAGACGTCTATGGTTCCAGGGACATCGACCTGGTACTCAATTCAGTCGGTGCGCGTTTCGATGCCATTCGCTATGCGGGCAGTCCGCGTTCGCAGCAGATCATGTTGAGGGGATCCGACCACTTTCATGATGGCAGCGAGGAGAAGCTGACCTCGGTCATCGTCGACTGGCTTGGTGTGGCCGTCGGACGCTGCTGGGCTGACAACAATACGCTGGCTGCCAAACAGCGTAGCTACTGAAGAATGTGGATGACTTGAGCTGCACTGCTCAAGTCACCGGGTCAGATTGCCACAGTCGCTGCGCTCCTTCGCAATGACACTATTCCAGTATCAAGAGCTTGTCTGTTGAAAACTCACATCTTCACGAGGTTCAACCGTGAGGCTGCGTACACGGCTTCGGTGCGGTTCGAGACACCAAGCGCCCGGAAGGCCGCCGAGAGGTGTGCCTTGACCGTTCCCTCTGCGATAAAGAGTTCCCGTGCGATGACCTTGTTGGATTTGCCCTGCACGGCACGGCGGAGCACTTCGAGTTGTCGCTGCGAGAGGGTGTTGATTCCCTCCTCGAGACTCTCTGTGGTTACAGAAGGCGTATCCGGGGCTGTGGGGGAGGCATTGACCGCGATCGCCGGAATATAGACGCCACCCGCCAGGATCAGCTTGAGGGCGGCGATGAGGATATCCTGTGTCGATGATTTCGGGATGAACCCGGCCGCACCGTGATCGATGATACTGCGGATGAGCTGCGGATTCTCCTCACCGGAGAGCACAACGATGACGGCATTCTCGAAAGCCTCGGAGATTCTCTTGAGCGACTCTTCTCCCTTGCTGTCGCGGAGATGGTAGTCGAGCAGGATGAATTCGATGCTCTTCTTGTCTTCCAGCGCGAGGGCTTCGGCAAGGGATTCGGCCTCGATGCACTCGAGGTCATTCTGCAGGTCCGTCAGCAGGAATTTCAGTCCCTGGCGAAACAGTGCATGATCGTCGATTGTGAGCAGTTTCATCAGGCTGTCTTGTATGTTGGTGTTGGCTTAGAAAATATAGGTCAGACGAAAACCGGCCGTGTCGGTATCGAAGCTGGTTGGCTCGTGCTTGATGGTCTTCGTATAGAAGAGGCGGAAAGCGTACTGCTTGTGTACCCGAAGGTAGAGATTTGTACTCAGGGCCCAGTCATTGGCTGCATCATCGCCCGATACCCCGTTGATACTGGTTTCGCCGCCGATGTAGCCATACAGGCTCAAAGAGGCCCATGCGGGCATCGTCACTGTCGATGTCAGCTTGATCGGTACGTCGACGGAGACGTGCCCCTCGAGTGTCAGCAGGGGATCCCGTTCGAGGCGGCCGGTTCCGAGATATTCCGTGTTATCGGTGAAGAAGCTCACGGCCGCATTGGCCTCGAACCAGACCTTGTCCGCAATATGCGTGAAGTTGATCTCGGGCTTGATGGTCCAGCGATTCTCACCGGCATTCACCAGGCTTGTCGGTTCATACTTCCCCGTTGGTGCAGTGATCCAGAGTGACCAGTTCATCGAACTCTCGTGAACCGGCTTGCCGCTCTTGTAGTGCGCGATGTACTCCTGCAAGTCCATCGCCGGCTGCCCGAAGATATTGGATGCGATCACGAATGTCGGATCGCCAATGCCGCTCTGGTCACCGATGACTGTCGTGGGGACAAAGGGACTGGGGTTGGAAAAGGTGAGTTCCTGGTCGACAACAGGCAGGAGGAATGCAAAGCCTGAAAAACGGCCATTCCAGTCGAAATAACGAACATAGCGCAGGATGGTCGTATGGCGGTCGATCGAAAGCATTGATCCGGGCAAGGGTGAATCTGTCTCCTTGTCACCTTCTGTGTAGCCATAGATGATCTCGAAGAGATTATAGCCTGTCGGGACCGTCTTGTAGCCGCGTGGGGTAGATGCCTCGGTGAGTAGGGGCGTAAGGAAAAGCAGGGTGGCAAGAAGCCCAAAGCGTTTAGTGATCACTTGATGTCTCCCCCTGTATTTTCGGGTGTTGTCGTTATACTCGAGAACACGAGGTTCTCTGCCGGTCCTGTTCCATGCAGGATGCCAAAGCCGTGAATATCCTCGAAAAAGTCTGTTTTGATTTTACATGAATATGTTCTGCCGTCTGCCTTGAAGGACCAGGTCTCCTGTTCAATCAGATCTTCAGGTCGGGAATTGGCGAAGGGTAACGGTGCATAGAGTCCAGAGCAGTGAATAGAGAGAATCTTGCAGGCAGGCTCGCCATCAACGTCAATTGAGATCGTCGCTTTACAAGAGAGATGCTCGTCACCGGATAGAAAGACGAGATTGGAGCAGCGTTTGTCGGCAACCATCTGCACAATCTTCTTCAGTGACTGAGGGTATCCATCCCAGCCGTCGGCATGGATTGCGCTCGCAGGATAATCTGCACTTGCGGCCATATGTCTCGGGAAAAGAATCGATGGTGAAACAACGAACCTCGGTTTGACCGAATCATTATCATCCAGCCATATCTCGAAATCGTCGAACTGCTGATCCGAGATGAGCATCGTCTCCTCATCATCGATAGTCGCGGCACCGCGTGACGTGCGATCCGTGCGTGTATCCATCATGAAAAAGCGAAAGTGGTTGTGCTCGAAGCAGTACCACAATTTCTTTTTGCCAGGAGCCTGATTGCGCCAGACTCGCGGATCGATCCCGCGCTGGTATTTCAGGTAGGAATTGACTCCATGGCTTTTGCGGTGCTGGTTCGTATTTGTCCGTGCAGCCATGCTCGCATCGACATCCTCGCCCGACCTGAGCAGCGGCTGCCAGTTGTCATCGATCTCATGGTCGTCGAGCATGCAGT
>JASFFK010000128.1:0-6639 GCA_050124335.1 Chromatiales bacterium
CCAGGCTGACGACGACATCCTGGGGGGCGGTTGCTGAAATGCCGCCGAAGTTGAGATCCCAGTCGGCATGCAGCGATTGCATGGCGACGAGGGTGAGCAGGGCAAGGATGGTGGTCAGGGAACGGGGCAATTGCTTAGGCATGTTACGACTCCTTGGGTGTTACAACTGTGATTTCCTCTCGATGGGAGATAAACCCTAGTAAAATTAAGGGAATCTGTCAACCAGATGTAAATGCGCGCGGATGCAACCAGTGAATGATCTGACGGCTCATGTCCGGGAAGGGAGTCCTCTGAATGGATGCAGCAGTATCAGTGCAAGAAGGGGCTAGTCCGTCCAGACTGGATAGTAACCGTCCGGAATCAGGATCGTCGGTTCGCGCTGGCGCTCGTCTGTTTCAGGAAAATCGATGGTGTAGTGCAACCCGCGGCTTTCGCGTCGTGACTGTGCTGAGCGGATGATGAGGTCTGCAACCTCGACGAGGTTGCGCAGTTCCAGCAGGTCGTTGTTCACGCGGAAGTTGCCGTAGTACTCGTCGATCTCGTGGCGCAGAAGGTTGACGCGCCGTCTCGCGCGTTCGAGGCGCTTGTTGGAACGCACGATGCCGACATAGTCCCACATGAAACGCCGCAGCTCCTCCCAGTTGTGGGAAACCACGACCTGCTCGTCGGAGTCGGTGACGCGGCTTTCATCCCACGGCGCGACGGCGGGCATGGGTTTCGAATCATCGAACGTGCTTTCGATATCCTGCGCGGCCAGTTCGCCGAAGACCAGGCACTCGAGCAGCGAGTTGCTTGCCATGCGGTTTGCGCCGTGCAGGCCCGTGTAGGATGTTTCTCCGATGGCGTAGAGTCCCGGAAGGTCGGTGCGTGCGCGGTGGTCGACCATGATGCCGCCGCAAGTGTAGTGTGCTGCCGGTACGACCGGGATGCGATCCCTGGTGATATCGATACCGAACTCGAGGCACTTTTCGTAGATCATCGGGAAATGCGTCTTGATGAACTCCGGCTCCTTGTGCGTGATGTCGAGATAGACGCATTCGGCACCCGTGCGTTTCATCTCGTGGTCGATGGTGCGCGCGACGATATCGCGGGGAGCCAGTTCGGCCCGTTCGTCGAAATCCGGCATGAAGCGATGACCATCGGGCAGGTGCAGGGTGGCACCTTCCCCGCGAAGAGCCTCGGTTATGAGGAATGACTTTGCGTGCGGGTGGTAGAGGCAGGTGGGATGGAACTGCACGAACTCCATGTTGGCGACGCGGCAGCCGGCACGCCATGCCATGGCGATACCGTCGCCGGTGGCCACGTCAGGGTTGCTGGTATAGAGGTAGACCTTGTTGGCCGCGCCGGTTGCGAGCACGACGAATCGCGCGCGACAGGGGATGACCCTGTCCTTCCTGATATCCAGAAGATAGGCGCCGAGCACGCGCTTGGTCTTGCCTCTTCTGGCGCTGAGGATCAGGTCTACAGCGATGTGGTATTCGAGGATGTCGATATTCGTGGACTCGCGCGCCTGCTGCTCGAGGGTGGTTTCGACGGCGCGTCCGGTCGAATCTGCAGAATGAATCACGCGGCGATGACTGTGGCCGCCTTCACGGGTCAGGTGGAAGCCTGATTCCGGGTTGTTCTCCTCCTTGCGAGTGAACTCGACACCTTCCTCGAGCAGCCAGTGGATGTTTTGCGGGCCATGCTCGACCACGAGACGCACGGTCGCCTCGTCGCACAGGCCGGCGCCGGCAATCATGGTGTCCTGGACGTGCGACTCGATCGAGTCCTTGTCGCTGAGGACCGCGGAAATACCGCCCTGGGCATAGAGTGTGTTACCTTCGCGGAGCTCGCGCTTGCTGACCACGCCGATCCGGAGACCGGAATCGAGGCGTAGTGCCATGCCGAGCCCTGCAGCACCGCTGCCGATCACCAGCACATCGTAGGGAGTGTCGTGCGTCATGTCACCTGCCATGAAATAAAATCGTCAGCAAAACAGCTGGTTGAAGCAGCGTACATCAGAATGCGCTTGCGTATGCATGCGGCGATACCGTTCAATAGCCTCCTATTGAACTTTTTTCGGGATGCTCTGTCCATCCCTTAACCTTGAATTCAGAGTCAAATGGCGAAAAACGGGGATTCCCAGGCATCAGAGGATAGCGACAGCGACCTTGTCAGACGTGCACAGAATGGTGACAAGAAAGCATTCGACCTCCTGGTCCTGAAATACCAGCAGAAAGTTGCCGGCGTGGTTTCCCGTTATGTACGTGACCAGGCGGACATTCTCGACGTGGTGCAGGAGGCGTTTATCAAGGCCTATCGCGCCCTGCCGAAGTTCCGTGGCGACAGTGCCTTCTATACCTGGCTCTACCGTATCGCCATCAACACGGCCAAGAATTTTCTGGTTTCACAATCCCGTCGTCCGCCGGGCAGTGACGTGGATGCAGAAATTGCAGAGCAGCTGGACTCTGGCGAGCGACTCAAGGAACGGGCGACGCCGATGCAGCACCTGATTACGCAGGAGATTGAAAAAGCCGTCTGGGATTCGATCAACTCGCTGCCGGAAGAGTTGCGCACTGCCATTACTCTCCGCGAGATTGACGGCATGTCTTACGAGGAGATTGCACAGGCAATGGATTGTCCGGTGGGGACAGTGCGATCACGCATTTTTCGCGCACGTGAAGCGATTGATGCAAATTTGAAACCTTTCTTGAATCCGTAGGTCAATAAGAACATGACAGTGGAAAACCAGACAATCTCGGCGATCATTGACGGCGAAAGCAGTTTCACTGAAGGCCGTGCATGGCTGGAGCAGGCAGCTTCGCGAACCGATTCTGTTTCGACAGCTGCGCGCTACCAGCTGATCGGCGCCTTCATGCGTGGCGATACCGCTCTCGATACATCGGGTCTGTTTGAGCGTATCCACAATCAGCTCGAAGAGGAACCGACCGTTTTCGCGCCGGCAGCCCTCGAGCGTACTTCCGGCCCTGGCATGAAAAAAGCTGCGGCTGGTTTTGCCGTTGCGGCCAGCGTCGCTGCGGCCGTTATTTTCACCACACTAACCCCGGACATGCCCGGTGAGACTGTGGTTGCCGAAGCCCCTGCTTATGCAGAGGGGCAGCAGCTCGCCTCCGGAGCGACACTTGTTGCCAACCGCGCGGCAATCGAGATGCCACGCAAGCAGGAGATTCGTCAGGTTGACATCGATACCGGGAATCCGGATCTCGATCGTTACCTGCGCCAGCACCAGGACTACACTGGCAGCGGTGCATTTGGTCCCGGTTTCGCCACTGCCACCATGGTCAGTTACGACGGCCATTGACCGGCTTCAGCGTTTTCTCTGGCTTCACAGTGCCGATCTGTGATTAGATAAAGCTCCATTCCGAATGCCCGCAAGCTGACGTGATTCGATCTTCTCCCCTGCTGTTCATCAGCATCGCACTTCTGATCTTCCCTTTCGCTCCCGCGGGTGCAGAAGAAGATCCGCTCGATATTCTCAATCGAATGCAGCAAACGGTCCGGCATCTCAGCTATGAAGGTGACTTTGTCTATCAGTATGGCGATGTGCTCAACGCGATGCATATCAATCATGACTGGCAGGAGGGAAATGAGCGCGAGTATCTGCGGACACTGACCGGACCGAGTCGCGAGGTGGTGCGTGACAATTTCACCATGGCGCAGTTCGACCAGGAAAAGCCAGCTTCTGTTTCGGAACGGCGACGCCGTAATGCACCGACTCTTGTGACCTTTGACCCTGAAAGGCTCTCTGCAGTCTATGATTTCCGTATTCTTGGTCAGGACCGCGTTGCAGGCCGCCAGACGACTGTCGTGCTGGTGCAGCCGCGAGACGAGATGCGTTACGGACACCGTCTCTACATCGATAGCGAGACAGCATTGCCTTTGCGGCGAGTCGTGCTGGACAGGCAGGGCAAGCCGATCTCCCAGTTGATGTTCACCTCGATCAGCATCAGGGGCATGAATGGAAAGGAGCAGTTGCCGGCACATGAAATCGCGCAAGGCGGACCGATCCAGTACCAGGGAAAGTGGTCTTTCGATGGCTTGCCCGAGGGCTTTGTCATGGAGGTCTACGACAGGAGAGAGCAGGATGGCAAGATCGAGTCAGAGCAATTTGTTTTCTCGGATGGTATTGCCCGTCTCTCGCTCTACATCGAGGATCGCGATGTTGCCAACGCGCCCGGACAATCCCTCGTCGGTCCGGTTGGTATTCTCGGCGCAGAGGTCGACGGACACCGGGTCACGGTGGTTGGCGAGGCGCCAGTTGAGACACTGAAGCATTTCCTCAAGAGTACCCGCCTGAAAGAGTCACCATGATCGAGGAGGTTGCGACTGTCATCAAGACCGAGGGAGAGAGGATGTCGGTCGAGATCCAGCGGCAGTCGAGCTGTGGTGCATGCGGTGTCAAATCCGGCTGTGGTACAAACCTCATCGCTTCCCTTTTTGGCAAGCGCCGGGCAATGCTTTCCCTGCCAAACACCATCAACGCCCAACCGGGAGACCGCGTCGTTCTCGGGATCCGTGAGAATGATCTTGTAACCGGAAGCATCAGGCTCTATCTGTTACCGCTTGCGGGCCTGCTGCTCGGCGCGCTGGCCGGGCATCTTCTTGCCGGCACTGAACTCTTTTCAATTGCTGGCGGTCTGTTGGGTATGTTTGCGGTCTTGCAATGGTTGAAATCCCGGCAAGTCGCACCGGATATCCGGGTATTGAGGCGTGAACACACACTCAATATCGAGCCGGTCAAGGTTAATCAAGAGGTGAAATCATGATATTGACGCGTACTGCTACAGGCATTTTCGCACTCCTTCTAATCATGCTGTCGGGAGCTGCTGTGGCGCAGTTGCCGGACTTCACTGAACTGGCTGCCCAAAACGCGCCGTCTGTTGTCAACATCAGTACAAAAAAGAGTAACAAACTCGGAAAGCAGTTCAAGGAGATGCCCGAGATTCCCAAAGACAACCCGCTCGGCGAACTCTTTGAACATTTCTTCGGCGGCCCTTTTAACTTTGACCAGATTCCCGATGAGCTTTTCAATACAGAGTCACTCGGCTCCGGGTTCGTCATTTCCAACGATGGCTATATTCTGACCAATCACCATGTTGTGTCGGAGGCGGACGAGATAATTGTACGCTTCAGCGATCGCAGGGAGTATGAAGCGCAGCTCATCGGTTCGGACAAGGCAACCGATGTGGCGCTCATCAAGATCGATGCCACCGGATTACCGGCTGTCAGGATGGGCAAGGGCCATGAGCTCAAGGTTGGTGAATGGGTGCTGGCCATCGGTTCACCTTTTGGTTTCGAGCACTCGGTAACGGCGGGAATTGTCAGTGCAAAAGGCCGCAGTCTGCCGACTGAAAACTATGTTCCCTTTATCCAGACAGACGTGGCCATCAACCCGGGCAACTCCGGCGGGCCACTGTTCAATCTGGATGGAGAGGTTGTGGGTATCAATTCCCAGATCTACAGCCGCACCGGCGGTTTCATGGGGCTCTCGTTTGCTATCCCGATCGAGGTTGCCATGAACGTTGCGAATCAGTTACGGGAGACTGGCAAGGTCTCGAGAGGCTGGCTGGGTGTACTGATCCAGGATGTCACCCGTGAACTCGCCGAGTCTTTTGGCATGGACCAGCCTCGTGGTGCGCTGGTCGCCCGGGTGATCCCGGAAAGCCCGGCTGAGAAGGCCGGTATTCGTGTCGGCGATATCATTGTCGAATTCAATGGCCGCAGGGTCATTCGTTCCTCGGCATTGCCGCCCATGGTCGGTGCGAGCCCTGTCGATAAATTGTCCGATATCGTCGTATTGCGCAATGGCGAGCGTGTAACCATGCGGGTCAATATCGGTGAGCTGCCGGATGAAGAGCTGGCCGCTGCCAGTGGAGAAAGCCAGCAGCCGGAGATAGTGCAGGATACCAATCTTCTTGGCCTGACCGTGCGCGAGCTGAACCCGGCAGAGCGCGAGACGAGTGGCCTCGAACAGGGCGGTGTCATGGTCACCGAGGTCGGGCAGGGCCCCGCAAGTGCTGCGGGCATTCGCACTGGCGAGATCATCGTCATGGTTCGCAATCATCGTCTCGAAGGGGTCGAGGATTTTCGTGACCAGGTCAGCAAGCTCAAGAAGGGCAAGCCTGTCGCATTGCTTGTCCAGGATGGCGAGGGGTCCCGTTGGCTGACTCTGACTCTGCCCGAGCAGGAGTAATTACCCTTACGTATATCCACAGGACCGGTTGTCATCTTTGCGAGGCCATGTGGGCCGAGCTTGATGGCATCCGGTCCTCGGGTGCCGTGCAATTTGAGTGTATCGACCTGGCCCGCGAGCCACTTCTCGAAGAACGCTACGGCAACAGGATCCCGCTTCTCTTTCATGGCGAGCTGGAGCTGGCGCGCTACTTTCTCGATACAGAGCGACTCGATTCCTACCTTGCCGATCTCATAAGAGCAGGTTGATTTGCCGGTATGCCGGTCAGTTGGCGTCGCGAACACAGGGCGTCCCTTTGCCGGTCAATGCAGCGAGAACGAAAGATCTTCTTTATCGCGTTGACTCAATCATTGCCATGGCAGTGATGATGTCGCAGTTTCAGTGAGCAGGTGTCTCGACCAGTTGCTGCAGAAGCTCTTCGGTTTCGGCCACGATCCGTTTTC
>JASFFK010000129.1:0-6624 GCA_050124335.1 Chromatiales bacterium
AGAACGCTGGCTTGTCAGGCGCATTCTTGTAACGCTCGATACTGTCCAGGATCTCCTTCTTGGCGTCTTCGACACCTCCCCAGCTCTTGACCTTAACCCATTTGCCCTGCTCGAGATCCTTGTAATGTTCGAAGAAGTGCGCGATGCGCTCGAGGATGTCATGCGGCAGGTCACGGAAAGTCTCCATGGCACGGTAACGCCGGGTCAGCTTGTCTTTCGGGACAGCAAGCACTTTCGCATCCATGCCGGACTCGTCCTCCATGTTGAGAACGCCCAGGGGGCGCACCTCGATGACAGAACCCGGAATGAGCGGGTAGGGTGTCACGACCAGGACGTCACAGGGGTCACCGTCATCCGAGAGTGTATGCGGGACATAGCCGTAGTTGCAGGGATAATGCATTGCGGTCGCCATGAAGCGGTCAACGAACATGGCACCGGTCTCCTTGTCGACCTCGTATTTTACCGGGTCGGCATGGGAGGGAATCTCGATGATGACATTGACTTCGTTTGGTACGTGATCGCCGGGTGTGACTTTGTCCAGATTCATTCTTTTCTCACCTTTGCCCTTGTCAGCGAAGAGTATAACAGCCGCGGTATCGAGCTGTTTAATGCTGACTATGAAGTTTCAGGATCGTCCGGGAGCGTATCGCCGTAATGGAGCCGGCCAATTCGTAATAGAATGCGGAAATCCACTTGCGAACAGGAGCAGAGCGGAATTTACCATGTGGGACGAGCGTTACGGCAACGAGCAGTTTGCCTATGGGAAGGAACCGAATGATTTTCTGCGCGAAGAGGCCGGCAGGTTGCCGGTCGGCAAGACGCTTTGTCTGGCTGAAGGCGAGGGGCGCAATGCCGTCTTTCTTGCCCGCATGGGGCACGCTGTGACAGCAGTTGATCTGTCGCTCGTCGGCCTGGAAAAGGCTGGCCGGCTCGCGCGGGAACACCAGGTCAGCATCGAGTGTATACACTCAGACCTGGCGCACTACAGGATTGCGCCTGAAAGCTGGGATGCCATTGTCTCGATTTTCGCGCATGTCCCTTCCCCGCTGAGACAGAGGGTGCATCGGGACGTTGTCGCCGGCCTCAGGCGCGGGGGGATCTTCCTGCTCGAGGCCTATACGCCGGAGCAGTTGAACTACAGGACAGGCGGTCCGCCTGTCGAGGAAATGATGATGGCACTCGGGACCCTGGAGGAAGAACTCCGGGGACTCGAGTGGCTCCATGCGCAGGAGCTGGTTCGTGATGTGCACGAAGGTGAATTCCACCACGGGGCCGGTGCTGTTGTGCAGCTGATTGGCAGGAAATTGTAGAAGTCTCTTTTGCACCCGGGCCGGGTCCGCTCCGAAATATGCGCCCGGGATTGCTACACTTGCGGGTAATGATAGCTACCGAATGACCAGAATGACACGTCTGATTCCCCTGCTACTGCTGATCCTCCTGCCGGTGACGACATTTGCCGAGCAGAACGTCAATCCGGGTATCAACAATCATTACCAAAACCCCGATGTCAGCCAGTGGCGGGGCGTTTTCGAACGTGACGGACGCGAGGTCTGGGACCGGCGGGATGACATCATTCGCGTCCTCGACCTGCAGCCAGGTATGGCGATTGCCGATATCGGCGCAGGTACCGGTTTCTTCACCATGCTCATGGCCCGTGAGGTTGGCCCGATGGGCAAGGCCTATGCCGTGGACATCGCACCCGAGTTCGTCAAGGCTATCGAACTGCGCGCGAAAGGGCAGGGCATCGACAACATCGTCGGTATCGTCAACGACCAGAAGAGCACTCGTCTCCAGCCACAGAGTGTCGACCTGGTTTTCATCAGTGACACATATCACCATTTCGAATACCCGATGACAACGATGAAGAGCATCCACGAGGCCCTGAGGCCCGGTGGCGAGCTGGTCGTGATTGATTTCAAGCGCATTCCCGGTTTCAGCAGCGCCTGGGTCATGGGCCATGTGCGTGCCGGTGAGGAACAGGTGACAACCGAGATCCAGTCGGCAGGTTTTGAACTCGTGCAACGGCTCGATTTCATGCAAACGCAGTATTTTCTGCGTTTCCGAAAGCGCTGAGTCCGTGGTGGTCGCTTGGTAAAGGTGCAACGAAGCGAGCTGGAAGAATTGCGCGATATACCGAACATCGGGGTTGCGATTGAAAAGATGTTGCTCACACTGGGTCTCTCAGAACCCGCAGACCTGATCGGCAAGGATCCTTATCAACTCTACGACAATCTCTGTAGTGTTACCGGCGAGAGGCAGGATCCGTGCGTGCTGGATGTGTTTATCGCCGCGGTAGCCTATATGGAAGGCGGTCCGCCCAGAAAATGGTGGGAATTTACTCAAGAGCGCAAGCGAGTGCTTGCCGCGCGTCAATCCTGATAGCAGCGCCAGGGGGCAGGAGGAAGAATGCGGTTGCGCACAAGCTATGATTTGAGATTCGAGATTGCCGTTCCAACACCGTTTATTCTGATGTTGAGGCCACGCAGCGGCTCTCAACAGTGGATCGCACGCGAGGAATACCGGCTGATCCCGAATGTTCCGGTGCATGAGTTTACGGATCAGTACGGCAATCTTTGCCAGCGCCTTATCGCGCAGCCAGGCAATTTTGAGCTCCATACTGTGGCAGATGTCCTGACGACGGATGAGATCCAGGAGGCCCGCGGCGCTCCCTTCGTCGAGATCCAGGAGCTGCCGGATGCCGTTCTCGTTTACCTGTTGCCAAGCCGGTACTGTGAATCCGAAGACTTCGGTGAGCTTGCGCTGTCCGTTACAGACGGAGAGCTGCCAGGCTATGATCAGGTCGCAGCGATCGAGGCGTGGGTTCGACGGACAATCCGTTTCGAACCCGGTAGCAGTGACCTGCCGGTCTCCGCTGTGCAGGTCAACGCGAGGCGATACGGTGTCTGCAGGGATTTGGCGCATCTCGGGATTGCATTGTGCCGCAGTCTGAGTATTCCGGCGCGCATGGTCGTAGGCTATTTGAATGGCCTGGAACCCATGGATATGCATGCCTGGTTCGAGGCTTATGTCGGCGGGCACTGGTACAGGTTTGATGCCACCCAGTCAACACATGTCAATGGTTACGTGGCGATCGGGTACGGGCGCGATGCTGCCGATGTCGCTGTCTACACGCAGTTCGGTCCTGCTGTCTATCCTGAAGAGCAACAGGTGCGTGTCGAACTGCTCGAGTAGTTCGCCGCCTTGTGCCCTGTGTTACCCTCTCCGGAAGAACGAAGCATCCACGGGAGTGGCTACAGTGAGTAATGACAATGAAACAGTCGAAAATGCGGAAAGGGTAAAGGCCGGGGACGGCATGCCTCTCCCATTGAAAGAGGTATTCGGAGACCTCGGCAAGAACTGGGGCTGGCTCATGGCGCTGGGTATTCTGTTTGTCGTGCTCGGAGTCATCGCGCTGGGGATGCCTGTCGCGATGACGCTCACCACGGTGGTGTTCTTCGCTGTACTCCTGTTTGCCGGGGGGGTCTTCCAGATCATCGATGCCTTCAAGTGCAGGGGATGGAAAGGGACTGTCTGGCATGTCCTCATTGGCCTGCTCTACATCGTGGCGGCAGGCGTGATATTCAACAACCCCGCACTTGGCTCCCTGACATTGACAGCCATGCTGGGCGCGATTTTCATTGCAATCGGATTGCTGCGTATCGTCATGAGTCTGCAGCTCAAGCAACAATCCGGAGGCTGGGGCTGGCTTCTGTTCGCAGGTATCGTTTCAATATTGCTCGGTGCGGCCATCCTGTTGAAATGGCCGGCGACAGGGCTGGTCGTGATAGGGGTGCTGGTCGCGATCGAAATGATCATACACGGCTGGTCCTACGTCTTCATGGCGCTTGCGGCGCGCAAGGCGCACAGAATCATCGCAAATACTGGAGCCTGAATCCGGCCAGCCGCCGGGCCTCGCGGCCTGTGCAATTCGTATAAAGCAGGGAGTAGCGGAGAGTTCCTCAAAAGACCGCTGCTGCCAGCTGTCTCCAGCCCTCCTCCAGGCCGTCCATTGGTGATTCCCTGAAACCGCTGCGGCGGAAGTGGTGCATACGGCCCTCAACCCAGTCTGCAAGCAGGCGTGCGGTCACTTCCGGCTCTTTCGTCCTGAGTTCCTCGCCGCGCATCGGCGCTTCGCGCAGCACCTGTCGAAACTGGGATTCGATACGCGAAAAGAACTGGTCGACGCGAGTATGCAGGCGCTCGTTTTCGCCGGTCAGGGCGTCGCCGAGCAAGAGTCGCGTAATGCCCGGATTCCGCTCCGTAAACCCAAGCAATAACCAGATGATGTAATAGCAGCGCGCGGGCGCCTGCTTGTTTTCCTGCAGTATCTGGTTGATGCGGCTGAAAATACTCTCTTCGGCAAACTCGATCAGGGCTTCGAACATCTTCGCCTTGCTTGCGAAATGACGATAGAGCGCTGCTTCCGAGACGCCGGCGGCACTTGCGAGTGAGGCCGTTGTGATCTTCTTGCCCTGCTGGCGTTGCAGTTCCTGGGCCAGGGTTTCGAGAATCTGCTGCTTTCTGGATGGTCTCGGCATGGCGTTCTCAATTCCTCCTGATCAGTGTGCCGATGCCTTCATCGGTGAAGAGCTCGACAAGGACAGCATGTGGCACGCGACCATCGATGATGTGTGCCGTGCGGACACCGCCCTTGACCGCATCGAGAGCGCACTCGATCTTCGGCAGCATTCCGCCATGGATGGTGCCATCCTCGATAAGGGCATCGACTGTCTTCGTGTCCAGTCCTGTCAACAGCTGTCCCTCCTTGTCAACGAGTCCCTCGATATTCGTGAGCAGGATCAGCTTTTCTGCTTGCAGGACTTCGGCAACCTTCCCGGCAACCAGGTCGGCATTGATGTTGTAGCTCAGGCCATCCTCGCCAACGCCGATGGGCGCGATTACGGGGATGAAGTCGCTGTGAACGAGCATGTCCACGACGGAGGCATCGATACTCTCGACAGAACCGACATGACCGATGTCGATGATCTCCGGTGCATCGAATCCCGGCGCATCCTTTGTGACCTTGAGGCGCTTTGCACGAATCAGGTCTCCATCCTTGCCGGTCAGCCCGACCGCGGAGCCGCCGTGACGGTTGATGAACGTGACGATCTCCTTGTTGACAAGGCCTCCGAGTACCATCTCGACGACGTCCATGGTTTCGGCATCGGTGACGCGCATACCCTGCACGAATTCACTCTCCTTGCCGAGGCGTTTGAGCAGGTTCCCGATTTGCGGTCCGCCGCCATGGACAACAACAGGGTTGATGCCGACGAGCTTCATGAGAACCACATCGCGCGCAAAACCTTCCTTCAGTTCCTCGTCGACCATGGCGTTACCGCCGTACTTGATGACGACCGTCTTGTCGCGAAAGCTCTGGATGTAGGGCATTGCTTCCGAGAGGACGTGGGCGACGTTTTTCGCTTGTGCTTTCGTGAGGCTCATTGTTTTTCCGTCTTGTATCTGTTTCTGCTTGTTCGAGCTGAATCCCTGCAGGATTCCAGCTCCAGGAATACCTAATGCCGGCCTGAATGGCCAAAGCCGCCTTCGCCACGGTCGCTGCTTTCGAATTCGTCGACAATGTTGAAGCGCGCCTGCACCACGGGAATGATGACAAGCTGGGCAAGGCGTTCGCCGATTTCCATGCGGAATGGTGTATCGCCCCGGTTCCAGCAGGAGACGAACAGCTGTCCCTGGTAATCCGAATCGATCAGGCCAACGAGATTGCCGAGGACGATACCGTGTTTGTGACCAAGTCCCGAGCGGGGCAGGATCACGGCAGCGAGCGATGGATCGGCAATGTGGATCGCGATACCGGTCGGGATCAATTCTGTCTGCCCGGGTGCAATGTCGAGTGGCTCCTGAAGCATGGCACGCAGGTCCATCCCTGCAGAGCCCGGTGTGGCGTAATCCGGTAGCGGAAAGTCATTGCCGAGGCGGTCGTCGAGGATTTTCAATTCTATTTCATGCATGGATTTTCCGGATGATCAGTTCGACCAGCTGGCGGGCGAGGCGCAACTTGCCGGTCATGGGAAGTTCCTGCTGCCCGCCTTCCCAGAGAACGAGCAGCGCGTTTTCGTCGTGATTGAATCCACCGCGTTTGCCACCAACCTCGTTCGCGGCAATCATCTTGATTCCTTTCTTGCGACGTTTTTCATCAGCATACTGTGCAACGTCTTGTGTCTCGGCTGCGAAACCGACCGTGTAGGGGCCATTCTCGAGTGCCGCGACATCGGCAAGGATATCCGGGTTCCTTATCAGGCGAATATCCAGGGATTCGGCGGTTTTCTTGATTTTGCTGTCTGCAACTCTTTCGGGGCGGTAATCGGCAACGGCCGCCGTGGCGACAAAAAGATCGCAATCCCCGGTCCGCTTCATCACCGCGGCGTGCATTTCAAGGGCTGATTCGACATCGATACGGATGACACCCGGCGGTGTCGGCAGTGACGACGGACCGGCAACCAGGGTGACCTCGGCTCCCTGCTCCTCTAGCGCCTGCGCGATAGCGAAGCCCATCTTCCCGGAGCTGCGGTTGCCGATGAAGCGCACCGGGTCGATCGCCTCGTGCGTCGGGCCAGCCGTAATGAGTGCCTTGACTCCGGTGAGTGCCCCGCTACTGAACATTTC
>JASFFK010000130.1:0-6558 GCA_050124335.1 Chromatiales bacterium
GGATAGAGACGATGCCCGGCAATGGCAGCCGGATCTTTGTCAGGTCCAGAAATCTGGGGCGTTTAGCTGTGCTGTTCATGATGCGTTCGTTCTTGCTTGCATTGTTTGCTCTCTTGCTGACTGGCCGGTGGCCGGTTCGCCCTGCATCGCCTCGAAGCTCCGGCGCGCATTTTCACGTGATGCGCGAATGTGATGTCGCATCAGAAGTTCTGCCATCTCACCGTCGCCACGCTCCATGGCTGCCACGATTGCACTATGCTCCTGGTAGGCCTCTTCGGGACGCGGGCTGGATGCGCTGAAACTTGCTCTGTAAAAGCGCACCAGGTCATAGAGATCCTTGCAGAGCAGGCGGATCAGGCGCCTGTTCCGGCTGCCCTGGATAATCCTGAAATGAAAGTCGAGATCAACCTCTTTCAGGAAATAGGCGTAGTTGCCCCCGGAGATCTCCTTGCGCTGCGTCTCGACAATCTTTCGAAGCTCGGTGATCTCTTCAGTTTCCATGTTATCCGCAGCAAGTCTCGCGGCCATTCCTTCGAGGGCCTCGCGGATGTGATAGATCTCCATGAGTTCCTCGATCGAGAGAGTGATGACGCGTGCCCCGACGTTGGGCTTGCGTTCGACGAGATTGCAGCTCTCGAGTCGCGCGATGGCTTCCCGCAGGGAACCGCGACTGACACCGTAACTGCTGGCCAGTTCCGGTTCGCTGATTTTCTGGCCCGGAGCCATCTTACCCCCAAGAATAGCCTCCCGGAGCTGGTTGAACACCCTGTCGGCGATCGTGACGGGTTCCTGCTCTTCGCAGGATGAGGCAGTGGCCATCGCTGTACTCTGGTTTGTCGACAAAAGATGATGATATGTCGACAATGATAGGCAGATTGAGCTTTCAGTCAAGAGATAATGTGTCAATTGTTGACATTGAGTATTTAAATTGTCGACATGTGCGGTCGCAGCAAAGCCATCGGATGCCTCTGCTCCGTGTTGCCCGCCAGGATGTTCAATTCAGTGACAGTTGGGGACGATCAGGACGGGGATTTTGGCATCCTGGGTCACGCGTCTCGCTGTCGAGCCAATCAGCCCCTTGCCGATGCGATGATCGCTCGCGCAGTTTCCCATCACAATGAGGTCGGCCCCACATGCCTTGGCCTCTTCGTTGATGATCTTGCTCGCATCGCCACACTGGACGACCACATCGGAGACCCGGCTGTCGCCGGCACAGATATCCGCTTCGTCACGGCAATAGTTTTCCAGTCGCTTGCGCATGGTGGCAATCACTTCTTCCATGCCTTCATGTTCGATGGCATCGAGTTTCTCTTTCGGCAGATAGAGTGAAAGCATGGTTTCGGCCGTCTTTGAGAGAGGTTCGACGACGTGCAGCATGATGATGTTTGCGTCGCAAAGCCGGGCAAGGGTCACTGCCTGCCGGAAGACCGGGCGCATGTGCTGCCCGAGGTCGGTCGCGTAAAGGATGGTATTGATCGCGGGGTTTGCGTTCATCTGTTGTTCCTCGTCAGGGCCTGTCTCTCTTTCAATGGTTGCTCTCTGTTGAGGCAGCGGCCTCGGACTTCCTGAAAAAACTGATCCAGATACCACTCAGCAGCCAGGAGTAAAGCCATGTTCCAATAATGATCAGCGCAAAGGCGACGCCGATGTCTGCCGGGCTGCCATCAAGTGAAAAGGCCGGGACGTAACCGAACAGGAAGGGCGCCAGGTAGAGGAACTTAGCAAACTTGAAGGCCGTGAAAGCGGTTTTCCACATGTTCGCTTTTGCGATGGTTGCGCCAGCGAAAGCCGCGATGCAGACAGGCGGTGTAATGTTGGAGTCCTGGGAGAGCCAGTAGACAATCATGTGTGCGGCGATAAGGTTCACGCCAAGGTGTGTCAGGGCCGGCACTGCGACGACGGCCGTGATCAGGTACGCGGCCGTTACGGGAACGCCCATGCCAAGCACGAGGGAAGCCAGCGCGACGAAGAGAATCGTCAGCCACAGCTTGCCGTCGGCCGCTTCGATGACGATGTCTGCAAAGGTCAGGACCAGTCCGCTGTAGGTCAATACGCCGATGATGATGCCGATGACGCCGAGGGTGGCGCCGATCTGAAGGCTGCTGAGTGCGCCCTGGCGGGCTGCCTCGATAAAGCGGGTGGGCCCGATGCGTGTTTCTTTTCTGAACCAGCTCACAGCGAGACAGGCGATCAGTCCCAGAATCGCAGAGTATCCCGGCGAATAGCCAAGCAGCATGAAGATGGTGATGACGACAAGCGGCGTGATGTAGAACCATTCGGCTTTCAGGATATCGAGCGCATTCCTGTCGGATTTCTCACCCACGATGTTGTGTTTCTTCGCCTCGAAGTGAACCATCATGAAAACGCTGAAGAAGTACATGAGTGCAGGAAAGATCGCGATCAGCATGATCTGGGAGTAGGGCACGCCTGTGAGTTCCGCCATGATGAAACCACCGGCACCCATGATCGGGGGCATGAACATGCCGCCGATAGATGCTGCGGGTTCGATGCCACCTGCAACATGCGGCTTGAAGCCCGCTTTCTTCATCATCGGGATCGTGAAGGCACCGGTCGAGACGGTGTTGGCGATCGCACTTCCGGAGATCGATCCGAACAGGCCGCTGGCAATGACCGATACCTTGCCGGGACCACCAATCTTGTGGCCGACAGCGGCGAGCGGAAAATCGATGAAAAACCGCTGGGCGCCGCTCTTCTCGAGAAAGGCGCCGAAGATCACGAAGAGAATGATATAGGTGGCAAGCACGTTCGCCATGATGCCGAAGACACCATCACTCTTGTAGAAGATGCTCGTGCACAGGCCGAGAAAGCTATCACCTGCATGCTGCAGATCCTCCGGGATCCAGCTTGCATAGCCATAGACGCCATAGAGCAGCAGGATCGCACCGATCACGACGAAGACATTGCCCACCACGCGTCGTGCGACCTCGATACCGATGAGCACGCCAATCACGGAGATGTACTGGTCGAGTTCGGTCTCTGCACCCGAGCGATAGTTGATCGCCTCGAAGTTGATGATCCAGTAACCGATGCTGAGAATCGAAAGCGCGATCAGCAGATAGTCGACCACGCGCATGACCTTGTTTTGCGAACGGTAGATCAGGAAAACCAGGATGTAGGTGATGATGACGTAGACGCCGCGGTGGTACTGGGTTGCGGCCGGTTCGAGCACGGCGGCGTAGGAATAAAACCCGACCAGGGCAAGAGCCATGGCGTCGAAGAAGTACTGTTCGATTTTCGACAGGTTGTCGTAAAGGGCTGCGCTGCTACTCATCGGGCACTCCTCTGGCTTGGGGTGGAGAGACGTAGCCGTCAGGTTCTATGGAGAAGTGACTCCACCGGATGAAGAGGCGCCGGAGACCACCAGCGCGATCTCCGGGACCTTTTCGCGTTGATCAGAGAATGCCTTTCTCTTTCCAGAACTTCTCTGCGCCCGGGTGCAGTGGAGTGACGATGCCATTCACTCCAGTCTCCACAGCCATCTCCTTGAAAGTCTTCTTCTGTTCCCGCATGTGCGCCAGTCCCTCTTCGCTGTAGATGGTGTTCAGCATGTCGTAGACCACATCGGCCGGTACATCCTTGTTGGCGACCCAGAGCGCGGAATCCTGGAAGGAGGGGGTCTCTTTCTCCACGCCCTTGTAGGTCCCGGCAGGAACCGACAGTTTTGAGAAATAGGGGAACTGCTGATAGAAGTCGCTATTGGTTGCATCCTTTCCGAGATCGACGAGGTCGATGTCATTGGTCTGGGCGGCCATGATGACGGCGCCACTCGGAAACGCGGTGAAGAGCCAGAAGGCGTCGAGCTGGTTGTTGCCAAATGCCTGTGCTGCGTCGTTGTAGCCCATCGCATTGCGCTCGATCTTGTCCCAGATGCCCATGTGGGTGAAGAAGAGTTCGCAGTTAGCGAAGGCACCCGAACCGGCGTTGCCCACGCCGACCTTCTTGCCGACCAGGTCCTTGACGCTGTTGATGCCGGATCCCTTTCGCACGACAAGCTGTGCCGGTGCGCCGTAGAGATAGGAAACGGCCATGACATCTTCGTACTTGTTCGTGTCATTCTTCAGCCTTCCCTCGCGGCCGAGAAATACATGTCCTGAATAGACAACGCCAAAGTCTGCCTTGCCGGAGTTGACCTTGCGCAGGTTTTCGACAGAGCCGGCGGACGACTGTGCGCGTACCCGATATTTTTCGGAGTTCTTGACCGGGTCGTAAACCTGTACGGCATTGGCGACAACCTGGAAGGTGCCCCCGGCCGGTCCACCGCTGAAAACGAGATTTTTCTTGGCAAGGACAGGCGCCGAAATGGTCATGGATGCCGCGACGACCGCAGCAGTCAGAAAGGATGCTGGTTTCATGTTGTTCTCCTCTGGTGTTTTTTTCCCGGGCTTCATAACGAGCCCTGTTATCTTCGCTGATTCGGGAGTGGGGCAGGACAACTGATGGTGACGACCAGGCCCATCCTCCAAAAAGCAGACAAAAACAATAGCATAGAATCAGAGATGTTGGGCAGCCAGTGGGGGAGGCGGTTAACTTCACTCCTGTTCGCTATCAGTTCGGAAGACAAGCCTCCGCCTGGCGTCAGGTGCTGATGGCAACAGCTCCCTTGCCGACTCCTTCGTAAGCATCGACCCTGATGTCGTCATCGGGATTCTGTTTTCCAAGGAGGTCCGCAATATGCGCGGCGAGATTTTCCACGGTTGAATCGGTATCGATGAGGTAGCAGCGTTCGGCAGGCAACACGAGGTCGTACTCTCCCTGCGATGCCGTGTAGTGATAGTGATGCTTTCCTGAAGATGCCTCTACGAGATCCTCCCGCGAGCCGATATAGATGTCATGCCAGCGTGCCGCCCATTCTTCCTCGAGCCGCAGGTCGCGTTGTCCGTTCCTGTGAATCTCGATGCGCGAGCGATGGCCGTGCGCGATGCGCTGGCAATTACCGCAATGCTGTTTGAGTCCGTGACTGTAGTGATAGAAGGCGCCGTCGATAGTTTCCTCGTGCAAGTCGATTTCGATTTTCCTGACGTTGGAGGGCATGATCGCCATCAGTTCTGCCTCGATGGCCTGTGCGACTGTATCGGTCGTGACGGCAACGGCATCGAGCAGGCACAGCGCGGAGGGAGGAGAGGAGTGCACGATAGTCTTGCCGTGGCTGCCGTAGATGAAGCTCACCGATGGCTGTTCGGGATCGCCATCGATATGCGTGCAGTCCGATGTGAGCGGTACGATGAGCTTGTGATCAAAGCGTTCGTCGACGAGGCGCTTGACCTGTTTCTTGACGTCGGAGAAATCCAGCACCATCCCCTGGTCGTCGAGCGAACCGTGCAATGTCACGTCGACGATCCAGCTCTCTCCGAGCAGGCCGCGCTCGGCATGCAGGTAGGAGAAGTCCATGACGGTCAGCCCCCTGACGAACAGGATGGTCATTTATTCCTGTGCCTGCGCGACCGGCGCTTGACCTCGTAGGCAGAAATTTCGGGCATGATATCGCTGAAGGGAAGGGCGTCGAGACCCCCATAGCGTTCCGCGGCTGCCTGGAGCAGGGCATCGATATCCGGTATGCATTCCGGAATCTCTTTTCCGGGATGCAGGATGCTATGGAGGCCGCGCATGCCCCCAACCTGCACCCGGATTGCCTTGCCATGGGGCAGGCGGCTGTTCTGGTCCTGCTGGATATTCCTGAGCGCAAAGCGCGCCTGCTTGCGCAATATGTCCAGGAATGCGAGACAACGCTGTTGTCCCGCATCGGAATTGCAGTGCACGCCCTCACGCTCGGCGATGCAGAATTTCTCCGACTGGCTGCAGCCGCACTTGTTTGTCAGGACGGCTTTCTCATAGGCACAGAAGCGTTCGTTGACTTCGCGGTAGGTCTGGCGGAAGGCGTCCTGATCCATGCGGTTACTCCCCTGTCTTGAAACGGTGGATCAGGCGACGGTCGCGTTTGCTCGGACGCTGTGCCGGTGGCTTTGGTGCCGCCTCGCGAAGCAGGCGCTGCTGTTCGATGAGCCTCTCACGCTTCTCCCGACTGGCTTCCTCTTCCCGGTAGAAGGTGACGGCCTCGGAGGCGGGGCGACGCTGTGCAGGTAAAATCAGCACTTCGATATTCCACTCTAGCGCGCCCTTGTGAATACGCAGTTTCGAGCCGGGCTTGACCTCCTTGCCGGGCTTGGTGCGCTGGCCATTGAGATGCACCTTGCCGCCATTGATTGCCTCGGTCGCAAGTTTTCTTGTTTTGAAAAAACGCGCGGCCCAGAGCCACTTGTCGAGGCGCATACAGGAACTGCCGTCAGGTGATAGCATCTTCCTCGGGGCTGTCGATGCCGAGCAGTTCGTTGAGCTTGCCGTCCACATCGAGCGCCGACATGTCGTCAAAACCACCAACATGGTAATCGTCAATGAAGATCTGGGGGACGGTGCGGCGCTGGCTTCGTTGCATCATCTCCATCATCCTGTCGCGATCCTGGTCGACACGGATTTCCTCGTAGGATACGCCCTTGTGTTCGAGCAGCATCTTGGCGCGTACGCAGTAGGGGCAAAAGGCAG
>JASFFK010000131.1:0-6524 GCA_050124335.1 Chromatiales bacterium
CGTCCCGGCCACGGGCGACAGGGATATGCTTCTCGCAACATTCGCCAGGGTTCGTCGGCTGAAAGAGCGTCTGCCGGGTCTTGAGATTGTTGCATCGCACGACTTTGCAGCCGAAGAGGCGGTGTCGCGGGCAACAAGCCGCACGGCGCAAACAGCAGAGGGGTAGAAGATGAACGATACTGAACGCGACTACTGGGATGCCATTGTCATTGGATCCGGTATTGGAGGTATGACCGCGGCGGCGGCGCTGTCCAGGGTCGGTCACAAGGTATTGCTGCTCGAGCAACACTGGACTCTGGGTGGATTAACGCACAGCTTTTCCCGAGACGGCTTTACCTGGGATGTGGGTGTGCACTACCTGAGCGGGCTGGCGCCGGGAGACCGCACACGGGAGTTGCTCGACTGGCTGTCCGAGACACCCATCGATCTCGCGCCGATAGGGTCGATCTACGACACTATTCACATCGGAGCGGCCGAGCCGTTGTCGCTCTCCCGTCCCTACGAGGCGCAGGAAATGGACCTGAAGGATCGCTACCCCGATCAGGCCGAGGCGATCGAGGCCTGGACCCATGCGCTACGCGAAGGACACGCAGCGATGTACAAGATCTTCCCGACCCGCGCGATGCCGGAGATCGCCGGCGACATGCTTGATTGGTGGAATCGCCGCACAATCTCCCAATGGTGTGCACGGACGACCAGGGAGGTCATCGATGACCTGACCGACCATCCGGAGCTTGCTAGCGTGATGGCCGCGCAATGGGGCGATCACGGCGGACGCCCGAGCAGGGCGAGCTTCGCAATGCATGCCCTGATTTCCGCGTCGTACCTGCGAAGCGGGGCATGGTACCCGGTGGGGGGCAGTACAACCTTCGCCGAGCATATCATCCCGACCATCACCAATAATGGAGGTGAGGCCCGCGCCGGCGTGGCTGTCGATGGGCTATTGTTCGACGACGACACCGTGGTAGGGGTGAAGACTGAAGATGGGACAGAGATCCTTGCGAAGGCCGTGATCTCCGACATTGGGGCGCGCGAAACGGTCGACAAGCTCTTGCCCGAGGACTGTGGACACCAGGATTGGATCGCAGAAATCCGGGCGCTATCCTCCAGCATTGCCCATTTCAACCTGTTCCTCGGATTCGAAGGCGATATCGAGGCTGTCGGTGCCACGCGCGCAAACCACTGGATTTACCCAACGGGTGAAGTTGATGCCCTGTGGATGTCGGCGCCCGAGGGCACACCACCAGGCATGTTCGTCTCCTTCGGCTCGCTGAAGAACCCCGCGCACGATCCCGGGCCGCAACAAAGACACACCGGCCAGATGCTGGTCTGGACCGACTGGTCGTCCGTTGCCCTATGGGCGGACCGTCCCGCCGGGGATCGTGGCGACGACTATGCCGACTTCAAGCGCCGGGCCGAAGAAACGTTGATGGGACAGTTCGAGGCTTACTTCCCCGACCTTGCCAAGCTTGTGATGTATCGTGAATTATCAACCCCGCTCACCACCGTCACCTATACCGGGCATCGCGAAGGGGCGTTCTATGGGCTCGACGTGACGCCGGACCGGGTGCTGAGCGACGCCTTACGCGCCAGGACGCCGTTCCCGGGCCTCTATCTCGCCGGCCAGGACGTGGCGAGTCCGGGTATTCCGGGGGCGCTTTGGGGCGGCCTTCTTTCGGCAGCAAGCGTTGATCCGAAGGTCTTTGGCAAGTTCAGGGGATGAGGTGCAGTGGCAAGGGGAGGAAGCAGAGGATTCATGGATGGAGCGCCATTCTTCGTCACCAAGCACTGCAGCATATGTCTAATGCGGAGCGAGGCGGGAATGGTGGATAAGCTTCTTGTACGCGGGGCTGATTGACGGAAATTCAGTTTCTCGAATTTAATGATTTCTCCCGGGACGGGATTCATAAAGGATATTAGCGTGTCATCGACATTACGCGATCAGTAAGATGCAACATCAATGAAAGTCTCATGAGCCTGGTAGGGGAGTCGGGTATTCGCTACGCCAAAATTCCGGTTTCCCAGGATCCTAACTTCTCAGCCATAACCCATTTCCCACCCGATAAAAACACACCAAAGGACTCCCCAAAATCCATAGTCCTTTGGTGCCTCCAAAAGAAAACGGCCCATGGGTTCCCATAAGCCGTTGTTTTCAATTGAGATGTAGGTGGTGGGCCGTCAGGGACTTGAACCCCGGACCAAAGGATTATGAGCACAAGGAACAGTTTCTTTACGGCGCAGTAAGCTGAAGAATCGTAAAGGTTTCTTTGGGGTGCTCCCGGGTCATGCCGGTTGGACCGAACTTCTATACCGAACTCTTTGTTGCGCAGTATGCCGAACTTTGAAGGGATTTCTCGATTGCTTTCATTTAGTTGCGTTGCTTGAAGTCCCGCAATGGACCGAACCGAGACCGACCATAACCGAACTTTGACCGAACCTGTCTCGACCGAACTTCGGGGGAGGGGGGGTGAGAACCCGGAAAACTGGAGATCTGGTCAAGTCCGGCCTAATCATCACTGATGGTCAGCTCTCTGGTTTAGCCGATATTCTCTGGGTGACTGACCTGTCCATCGCTTGAAAGAGCGTGTGAAGCCACTCAGTTCCTTGAAGCCAATGGCCAAAGCGATTTCGGTAACCGGCTGATCTGTTTCAAGCAATAATCGGGCTGCTTGCTGCTGACGTAATTGGGCTAACAGCCTGTTGATACTTGTTCCCTTCTCCTTGAGTAGCCGTGAAAGTCGCCTTTGCGAGTATCCACACAGTTCAGCAGCACGAGCCGTGTTGAGATCGTTCAGATGAATGTGTTGAAGCAAAATCTTGCTGATTGCCTCGATGAATTCTTCTGGTGGAATGTCGTAAGATGGGCTCGAGTTGCAGGTTGTCAGTTTGGACTTTAAAACGATCGTTTTCGAGAGCCACTCTGATGGGAAATGCATTCTGAAGCCCGTGTTATCGCATTTGTAGATACGCAACCCTCGATAAAAATCAGGAATGATCTCGGGTTTGCAGACCTGCATGCGCAGCTCTTCATGCTTCCAGTCATCACCCATCAGGCAAGTGAATATATTCCAGAAAAGGCCGACGTATAAGCTGTCTGTCTGCTGTGGGCAGAATCCCGGGTCACCAGCGCGAATGAGTCGAAATTTCGCAGTAGAACCCTTTATTTCGAGTTCATACTCTATCTTGCTGGCGAGGTCTCTGGCTCGCGCGATGAACCTTATAAAGAAGTCACCAATCGTCACAGCGTTTTGGACAGCCTCTCTCATCAGTGGCCACGTGCTCAAATCAAGTTTCTCACCAATCGAGAGCGCTAGTGTTGGATCCTCAGCGAGTTCTGCAAGCGCATCAAGTAGCTGGTACATCGTCCTTGCAGCGACCAACACCGATTCATCATTGAGTTGCGTTCTGGTCAGGTCGAATTGATTCAGTGTTTCCTCACAATCAAGCCCCCGGGATTCCAGTTCTGTCAGGAATGGCATCGCCAGGTGGAGCTTGACCAGCGGGGCTTCTGGAGATCGTTTACTGGTTGGCATGACTTCATATGGGTCCGGGAGCTGTATATTTAAAAAGTATCGGCATTTGTCATTTTTTACCAACTTTTTTGCATATTCGCTTTCATTGGCAAGTTATTCAGTCAGAGCAGCCATAACCTATTCCTTGGTCTAACAGGAGGAAAGCGCGAGATGATTATCCCCCCAATAATGAAGCAAAAAACTATTGCTCTGGCGATTGGCGCACTTGGCCTTTCAGTAGTAGCACTTCTACCACGTCCGGCAATGGCCGAGGAATTTCCTGATCAGGTCATTCTTTTCAAAAATGTGAATATTTTTGATGGTAAGAGTGAGAAGCTGATAGAGGGTCAGGACGTGATGGTCGTCCGGAACAAGATCCACAAGATCGCCAAGGACATCCCAACTGGCGGCAGCTACGAAGTCGAGGTGACCACTGGCGGTGAAAGAAAAGTACAACTCGTTTCTGACTTCGCGCCCAGTGTGTACGAAATCACGGTCATGGAGGCTGGGGCAGAGACTACGAAGAAGGAGGTCGAAGTCCAGGTCATCGATGGCGGTGGCCGGACATTATTGCCCGGCTTCATCGAGAACCATGCACATCTGATGTTGCCCGGTCCGACGCTGCCTGCGATGGAGGCTAACAGCACCTGGGAAGACCTGGCCATCCACGGCACCAAGATGGCAGAGATGTACCTGATGCAGGGCTTCACGACAGTGCGCGATGCTGGCGGTGCCAATGGTGGCTTGCGGCGGGCCATCGATGCGGGCCAGATCGACGGGCCGCGACACTATCCCTCCGGCGCCTTCCTCAGCACACGTGGTGGACATGCCGATTTCGCGAACTACACCGCTCCCGTAGGCCAGACCTCCAATTTCAGCCGCCTGAACATGGCGCAGGAGGTCGACAACGTTGGCGACGTTCATAAGTTCGGTCGCAACAATTTTCGCATGGGCGCCACGCAGCTGAAGTACATGCAATCCGGCGGTGTCGTTTCGGCCTTCGATCCCTGGCAATTGCTTGCAGGCTCGTCGGAAGAACTGGAAGCGGCGGTGCAGGTCGCCGAAGAGTACGAAAGCTATGTGATGGCCCATTCGTACCGCAAGGAAACCATCACGGCGGCGCTTGAGGCCGGCGTAAGGTCGATTGAGCATGGCTTCGAGTTCGATTGCGAGATCTCAGAGCTGATGAAGGAGAAGGGTGCTTACATCACGACCAATCTCACGGCCTTCGATCCGAACCTATTCGATATTCCCGCAATCAAGCAAGTGCCCGCAAGCCTGCGTAAGGCACGGTCCGCGACTAAGAAGTTTGGCAACTACATCGACAACATGAAGAAATGTCCGGCCAAGCGCGGCTTCCACACCGACTGCGTAGGTACCGTGGATGCATGCAACATCCAGATTGCCTACGAGAAGCATCTCAATAACGAGTTCTTCGGTTCCCATGCCTCGCTAGTCGCCATGACCTCGGTCGGAGGCGAGATCGCGGCCTTGTCCGGCGACTTCATGAACCCCTATCCCGAGGGCAAGCTCGGCGTGATCGAAGAGGGCGCCTATGCCGACATCCTGATCGTCGACGGCAACCCGCTGGAGGACTTCTCCGTCGTGGGCTCGGGTGACAAATGGTTCGACGCAGAGCCCCGGCCTGAAAGTCCGGAAACAATCCGGCTCATCATGAAGGACGGCAAGGTCTACAAAAACACGCTGTGATGTGGAAAACGCAGCGGGATGTGTCGCTGGTCGACCGCCCGCTGCCTCGTTCCCGAGGCAATATCGACATGTGTAAATTACTTACCAATCCCTTGTCAGGGATATTATGGATTTTGATCGTGGTCTGTGCCTACCCCATCAGCGCACTGGCGGGAACAGAAGTCCTGGACTGGGGCGAACTGATCGACAAAGACACCCAGGTGTTCGATGACCCTTACCGGGACCTCGAGCCGGCACAACTCGTCAAGTTGATATCCGTTGCGCAGCTTCGTCAACAGGCCGAAAAGGGCGAATCGATTGACAAGGAAAAACTTGCAAGCGAGATAGACGCACTTGAAGCCGACGGTATCGATATTGACGCCATACTCGCCCAGCGTTGGGAAGTCGCTGAAAAACGCAAGCTGGCTGCAACCTCTGGTAACAGCGAGGTGGATGGCCGCGATGTCCAGATTTCCGGATTCGTCATCCCGGCACCTGCAGACCCCGACGGCAGCGTAACAGCCTATCTGGTGCCTGAACGTGGCATGTGTAGTCATATGCCGCCGCCACAACCAAACCAGATGCTCAAGTTGAAACTGCCGAAGACCTGGCAGCCGCAATCGCTCTATGAGCCGGTGGTTGTCTCGGGCCGTCTCGCAATTGCCCCGAATACACGCACGATCCGTGTGGTGGACGGACTTGTGCCGATGCACGCCACTTTTCGTATGGATGTCTCTGATTTAACCACCATCCGCGAATATGCAGACAATCAGCGAAATTAGAGCGTTGGTATTTATCAACCTCTGATCCACCACTTGGGACTGGATCAAATCCACACGTGAATTCAATCCAATGAAAATAGCGATATTTACAACCACTCTCATCTGTCTCTTTGTTTCGACGGCTCTGGCGGGCGAAAGTCAGTGGAAGTCGGTCAGCGGAGCTGAAAACCTTCAGAACTTCATGGGCGGCGCCAAGGCTGAGAGAGAGTTGCCAGATGGTGAGATCAGTCGTGGAGAATATTCGCCGGATGGTACAGGGATGCTCTATTCATGGGGCGCATCGATTCCCAGAACATGGGCAGTAAAAGGAGATGACCAGGTCTGTATCACTGAAGAGAGCGGGGAGAGTCTCTGCTACCGATTCGAAATCAGTGCCGACACACCAGGGCTGTATCGCGCTCGCAATGTTGCAACAGGTGAAACAGCTCAATTTCATATGAAGGAGGGAACCGCAGTTGTTTCGGAAAAGTCCGTCAAAATGGATGATGAGGGTGGACCGGCAACTCCGTCTGCTTCAGAGCTTGCCGCGGAACTATCGAAC
>JASFFK010000132.1:0-6486 GCA_050124335.1 Chromatiales bacterium
CTAGCACGGGTGGTTACTCCCAACTACTCCACAGGCTCGTTCGCCAGCAAGGAATTTTTTCCCCTGAGAGGTGAGAGGGCCCATTGCGGTTCTCCAGCTCGGCGCTGACACCGCAACCGGTGGATCGAGTCCTCCATGCCCCGCCAGCTTATTCAGGGGTTTTGCAAATGTCTGGGGAAACCAGAGGGCTGTTGAGTATAAATTTCTCATTCTCCTCGGATTGGAGAGTAGCTCACCTTTCATTGAAGTGGGGGCGGGCTGCATATCTGGTCATCACGCAATGTCGTAGCATCTCGTTCACAACTGTGGTCAGTGAACAATATTTCCGGGACTTTGACCCATGCGTGGCTGAGTGGCTCATCATGTGAGCCACTGTATGTTATATGATGCTACTCGATAAACATAAGCTGTCGAGTAGTCCGAGGTGTACATGGAAGAGAAAAGTCAATCAAGTAACGTCCCCTCCCGAGAGCATGATGTTTTTCGTGCTCCAGGTGAGTATGCATCACAATCATTACACCTCGAACTCGAGATTCGGGATCCGGAAGTCATCAAGGAAATTACTGCGTATCCGGAGGGACGGAACCGTCTGGAGTTTGCCCAGACCTGTCTGAAAATCGGCGTGCTCGCACTCAAGCAGGCCGAAGGACAGATTGATGCTTATGCCGTTCGCAATGAAGGTGAAAAGCTGCTGACTAGTATGCAGCATCAGTTGGAAAACCACCGACAGACGGTAACAGAGCAGGTCTCAACAACGCTGCGCGAGTATTTTGACCCTAACAGCGGGCGGTTCCAGGAGCGTTTGACGCAGCTTCTGAAGAAAGATGGAGAGCTGGAACAGGTTCTGCGTGCACAGGTTGGCGCTGAAGACTCTGTGATCGCTCAAACCCTGGCTCGGCACATGGGGGAAACGAGCCCAATCTTCAGGATGCTTTCGCCAACCGAGTCGGACGGCATCATCAACAGCATGACACAGTTGATGTCGGAAGTTATGAAGTCGGAACGTGACAGGATTCTGGGTGAATTCAGTCTTGATCAGGATAGCAGTGCCCTCAGTCGCCTGGTCAGGCAGCTAAACGAGCACAATCTAAAGACCGCCGAAGGGTTGACCCAATCGATCAATGAAGTAGTTGGTGAATTTTCACTCGACAAAGACGACTCGGCTTTATCCCGTTTGGTAAATCAGGTACAGGCAGCGCAAAAGAAGATCAGCGAGGAATTCACACTGGATTCTGATGTTTCTGCGCTAGCGCGGATCAAGAAGGAATTGGTAAGTGTTCTGGATTCACACAAGGAACAGAATCAGAGATTCCAACAGGAAGTGATCGAGCAACTGACGGCGCTCAAGACTCGCAAGGAAGAATCTGCTAAATCGACACTTCATGGCAATGATTTCGAAGATGCCCTGTATGCGATGATTGCCGAGGAGTCGGGCCCTGCGGGTGATGTTGCAACATCGACGGGCAATACCACTGGATTAATCAAAAATTCCAAAGTCGGTGATGTCGTAGTCGAGATTGGACGAGAGCATGTCGCCGCTGGTGCAAAAATCGTTGTCGAGGCCAAAGATTCGATGGCCTACGACCTCAAGAAGGCTTTGGATGAGATCGAGGTCGCACGAAAAAATCGGGGTGCAGGTATCGGTATTTTTGTCTTTTCCCTGGCTACTGCGCCTGAAGGGCTTGATGGACTTCAGCGTTACGGAAATGACATCGTAGCTGTCTGGGATATGGACGATCCCAGAACCGATGTGTTTCCCAAGGCGGCATTCTCGATTGCCAAGGCCCTGTCGATTCAGGTCACAGACCAGGATGAAGAAAGTCAGGTAGACCTGGAGATGATTGAAAGGTCTGTTCTTGCGATTGAGAAGCAGACGGAGGGGCTTGCCGAGATAACCAGGTGGGCAGAAACGGCGAAAAGTAGCGGTGAAAAGATTATTAACAAGGCGAGAATTCTGGGAAATAACCTTGATCGGGAAATAGCCGCGCTCAATTCACAGTTGAGGGTCCTCAAGCACGAAAAAGGCTAGCATTCGTCATTTGCAGTAGTCATGGTCTGACTGGATGACCGGAGTTCCCCGAACTTTGTCGGCCATTCAATGTTTCCTGTATTCGTCTCTGAGCATCTATTTCGTTCTGCCCCGGAAGGCGCGGCGATCTGCCGTGCGTTAACGACTAGAATATCGGGTGAGTCGCTGCAAAACAGTGAGAATGGCTTTGTTGACAGTGCCGTTTGACATGCATGTGTCCTTTTACAGCGTTGGCTGAACAGCCGTAATATTGGCTGAAACGGCACATCCTTCATATCTACATATAGACATCAAGGGTAGCTTTCAGGGTTGTTGTTCAAACTGATCATCCTGAAAGGCCTTTTCATTCCTCACCGCTCCATCCGCTCGTGCCTCATCGGGCTGTGCTTGCTGATCTGTTCTGCGGCGCGGGCTGATCCCGTCTCAGCCGAGGGTGTAGTGCTTCTCCACGTCCTCGAGAATCTCCCAGGTGCAGGACATTCCCTTCGGGAAAGTGATCAGGTCGCCGCGCCTGAACTCCTGCGGCTCACCGCCGTCGGGCGTCACGATGAAACGCCCCTTGAGGATGTAGCAGGTCTCCTGGTCTCCGTAGGTCCAGGGAAAGGTCGAAACCTCTTTCTTCCAGATCGGCCAGTCATAGGCGCCGAGGACGTCGAGCTTGGCCGGCGAGGGTTTGTGTTCGCAATAAATCGGCTCTGGTGACATTGCACTATGGTGTCAATTGCTGATGGCCGACAGTGTAACGGAAAGTGCTTCGGCTGCGTAGCGCAGACCGGCCTGTACCGGCCCGTTTCGCAGCATGCGGTTCTGCAAGGAGCGCCGGGTGCGGGCAGGTAGATGGAGTATCTTGCAATATCATAAAAAACTAATGTTCAAACAGGCATTTACAATAATTTTTGCCAGTGTGTAGAATGCAAAAAACAGCGAAAAAATCGCAACGGCCGATCAACAGGCTGTAACAAAAACGACTTACACAGTCATATGTAGAAGGTAGAAAGGGAAGCGCAATTCGTCATTACCATCTCAAGGAGTACCATCATGTTGACATACGAAGACCTGAACAGACAGAACGACCGCATCACGGAGCTGTCGAACGTGCTCAACGTTCTGCTGGCTGATCGCGGACTGTGCGATGCCCAGGTCACTTGCGATCTCTTTTTCGACTTCGTCGACCGCGTCAAGGAGCATCTCGAACTTCAGAACAAGCATGTCTATCGCAAGCTGCTGAACCAGAGCGACCCCAAAGCACGCAACATGGCGGCCAATTTCATGTCGGGTGAAAATGAAATCAAGCGGGTCTTCTCGACCTACCTGAAGAAATGGTGCAGCAAGCGCGGCAAGGAGTTGCGCATCGGCGATTACGACGCGTTCGCGCAAGAGACCGAGGAGATGTTCAATCTCGTTCTCGACAGGATCCAGAGCGAAAGCGAGAAGCTTTTCCCTATGGTTCGAGAGGTCACCGGGGAGCGCGAGTTGCTGGTTGCCTGACGTCCGGCGGACAAGCCATCCTCAAGAGGCACGCCAGCGGCGTGCCTTTTTTCTTGAATTGAATCAGTTCCTTAGTCCATTGTCCTGTGGCTGAAATCACCTTTCAGTCAACAATTGTGCGGAATCAGCAACTTGGCACAAAATTGTCACTTGACAATTCTAAAGTAGACACTAGAAATATATCCTATATACTGAATAAATAAGAATTTTTCTCTCAAGCTGTATTTTTTGCACGGGCAAAACAATGAAAAAGTGCTTGCTTGCATTGCTGCTGCTTCTTTTCCTGGCTGCCGAAGCTGCTGCGGATGCCGAGATCAATGGTGTGCGCAGCTGGACGGCCCCGGACCGGACGCGCCTGGTCTTCGACATGTCTAATACGGTCGAATACGAGGTGATGGATTTCGAAGGCATGAACCATGTCTCCCTGCGCATGAAGCAGAGTGCGCTCAAGGCCGCAATGCCCGAATTCGAGTCGCACAAACTCATCGAGTCGATACGAAGCGACTCGCGCGAAGGGGACGTGCTGGTCTCGATCGGGTTGCGCAGCGACGTCAAGCTCAAGAGCTTCCAGCTCGACCCCAACGGCCCCTACGGGCACCGCCTGGTTCTTGATCTCTATGCCAGCTCGCCGGATGAGGCAGAGGTAGCCGACACCCCTGCGCCTGCTGTGGCCTCCGCCAGCAAGTCCGTACCCGTCAAGTCCGACAAGCCGGTACTGACGCTGGCGGACGTGCGTGGCAGGGACATCATCATTGCCATCGATGCCGGCCATGGCGGAGAGGACAGCGGTGCTGTCGGCTACCGCGGTACCCATGAGAAAAAGGTCGTGCTGCAGATTGCCAAAAAACTCAAGGCGCTCGTCGATGCAGAGCCCGGCATGAAGGGTGTTCTCGTGCGGACGGGCGACTATTACATCCCGCTGCGCAAGCGTATGCAGATTGCGCGCAAGCATCGCGCGGACTTCTTTGTCTCTATCCATGCCGATGCTTTTCGTGACAAGCGTGCGCGAGGTTCGTCGGTGTTCGTGCTTTCCCACAAGGGCGCCTCGAGCGAGGCCGCACGCTGGCTGGCCAACAGCGAGAACCAGGCTGACCTTGTCGGCGGCGTGAGCCTCGATGACAAGGACAACGTGCTGGCTTCCGTGCTGCTGGATCTCAGCCAGGCTGCCACGATGCAGGTCAGTCACGAGGTTGCGCAACAAACGGCGAAGAATCTCGGCCGGATCGGGAAAATGCATTCGCGCAATGTCCAGAAAGCCCGCTTCATGGTACTCAAGTCTCCGGATATTCCGTCAATGCTGGTCGAGACAGCCTTCATCTCGAATCCCGAGGAGGAGCAGAAGCTGCGCGACCCGAAACACCAGCAGCGTATCGCAAAAGCCGTCCTCACAGGGATCCGCACCTACTTCCACAATTCGCCACCACCCGGAACCTGGCTGGCATCACGCGACAAGGTGCAGCCGGCCGGGCAGTATGTCATTGCGCCGGGAGACACGCTCTCCGCGATCGCAACCAGGCATGAGGTCAGCCTGGCGCAGCTGAAAAACATCAACAAGCTGGAGTCCAACCTGATTCGCGTTGGCCAGGTGCTCAAGATTCCCGGAAAAAGCTGACGCGGCGCCTGCCGCCGTTTCGTAATCCGGGGCAAGCTGGCACAATGCCGGCATGACTGCCGAGATCTCATCATCCGCGAAACCCCGCCGTATCGGCGCTCTGCCCACGGTCCTCGTCAACCAGATTGCTGCCGGCGAGGTCGTGGAGCGTCCGGCCTCGGTGATCAAGGAACTGGCCGAAAACAGTCTCGATGCGGGTGCGCGCCGTATCGAGATCCTGGTCGAGCAGGGTGGCGTCAAGCGCATCCAGGTACATGACGACGGCAGTGGTATCCATCCCGACGACCTCGCGCTGGCGCTGTCGCGCCATGCCACGAGCAAGCTGCAGAGCCTCGAGGAGCTCGAGCGCATCGCAAGTATGGGGTTTCGCGGGGAGGCTTTGCCGAGCATCGGCTCGGTCTCTCGTCTCACGCTGACGTCAACGGCGGCCGGAGCAGGGCAGGGTTACGCGATTACGCCGGACGGAGAGCTCAAACCGGCCGCGCATCCGCAAGGGACCACGGTCGATGTCCGTGATCTCTTCTTCAACACCCCGGCACGGCGCAAGTTCCTGAAAACCGAGAAGACAGAGTTTGGCCATATCGAGCAGCTTGTGCGGCGCATTGCACTGGCGCGCTACGATGTCGCCTTCAACCTCTCGCACAACCAGCGACCGGTCTTGCAGCTCAACACCGCGGATAACGAGACGGGGCGCATGCAGCGCATCGCGCGCGTGCTCGGGGAAGGGTTCGTCGACAACAGCCTGGCGTTCGAACAGCAAGCGGCCGGGCTGCGGCTCTGGGGGTGGGTCGGACTGCCTTCCTTTTCTCGCAGCCAGGCGGACATGCAGCACTTCTTTGTCAACGGGCGCATGGTGCGCGACAAGCTTGTCACCCATGCCGTGCGCCAGGCCTACCAGGATGTGCTCTACCACGGGCGGCAACCTGCCTATCTCATCTATCTCGAACTCGACCCGGTGATGGTGGATGTGAACGTGCATCCGACCAAGCACGAGGTGCGATTTCGCGAGGGCAGGCTGGTACATGATTTCATTTTCCGCACGCTGCACCAGGTACTGGCAGAGACGCGTCCCCGTGACACTGCCGGCGCCCCGCAACTCGAACCGCAAGTCGCACAAGCCGCTTCGCCGGCTCGCCTGCCGCCTGCACTGCAGAGTTCGCTGGGTCTCGGCGTCAGGGAGCGCCCATCCGCCTGGCAAGCCGCGTTCAGCATGCAGCAACCTGCGCCGGCGGAACAGGAACCCCGGTCGACAGGCGAGGAGAGCGGGCAGCGCGAGATGCCGCCACTCGGCTTCGCGCTGGGACAGCTCCACGGTGTCTACATCCTGGCGCAGAATGCCGACGGGCTCGTTGTCGTC
>JASFFK010000133.1:0-6422 GCA_050124335.1 Chromatiales bacterium
AGTACTTCGCAGAAGTCATGTCAAAGATTCTCGACGAGGCGAAGAGCCAGCCCGAGATCGTCAAGTCGGCCCCTCATACGCAGCCCGTGCGCAGGCTTGACGACGTCCGCGCAGCGCGCGAACTCGACCTGCGCTGGCAGCCGGAAGGCTGACATCGTGAAACCCGGCGATACCGGCCTGACGCGCATCATCAAGGCCTTCGGCTACTCGGCGAAGGGCTTTGCTGCCTGCTACAGGAACGAGGCCGCCTTCCGCCAGGAAGTCGCTGCGACGATCGTACTTGTTCCGCTGGGTTTGTGGCTTGGAGGCAGCGGCATCGAGCGTGCGCTGCTCGTTGGCAGCTGGCTGCTCGTGCTCGTCGTGGAATTGCTGAACTCCGGGATCGAGGCCATCGTGGATCGCATCGGGCCTGAACGTCACGAACTCTCGGGACGCGCCAAGGACATCGGCTCCGCAACCGTTCTGCTCACAATCCTGATCGCCGCTCTGACCTGGGGACTGGTACTTCTCACCTGAGTTCAGATACTGCTTTTGAACAGGTACCCGCCGGGATAGACTTGAGATTCCGGCCACGCGGCCAGATGTTGTACAGATAAACGCAGACACCGGGATCACTGACCAGCCATGGATACTTTGACGCAAATCGCGCTCGGCGCCGCCGTCGGCGAGGCCGTGATGGGCAGACAGATCGGCCGCAAGGCACTGCTGTGGGGTGGCATTGCGGGCACAATTCCGGACCTGGACGTCTTCGTGCCGCTCGGAAATGCCGTCATGGATTTCACCTACCACCGTGCTGCGAGCCACTCGCTGTTCGTGCTCGCCCTGCTGACGCCCCTGCTGGTCTGGCTCGTCAACCGCATCCATCCACAGCATCGTGACCTGACAAAGCGCTGGGCCTTCATGCTCTACGCGGTCTTCGTCACGCACGTGCTGCTCGACAGTTTCACAACTTACGGCACGCAGATCTTCTGGCCGATTGACAATACGCCAGTTGCCCTGTCGACGATCTTCATCATCGACCCGCTCTACACCCTGCCGCTGCTCGCCGGCATTATCGCGGTGCTGATCAGCAAGGACCACGGACGTACCTGGAATAGTGCCGGCCTTGCCCTGAGCACTCTCTATCTCGGCTGGACCGCGGGTGCGAAACTTTACGTCGACGCACAAATAGCCGATGCGTTGCAGCAACAGCAGATCGAGCATCGCGCAGTCTTCACGACACCTGCCCCATTCAATTCCCTGCTTTGGCGCGCCGTGGTGATGGACGAAAGCGGTTACTACGAAGGCTACTACTCGGTGCTGGATGACGACAACGCCATTGCGTTCAGTCACTACCCGAGTGACAACAGCCTGCTGGCTGGCCTAGAGCAGGACTGGAACACACAACGCCTGCAGTGGTTCAGCAAGGGTTTCTATTCCGTCAGGAAAGAGGGAAACCAGGTCGTGATCAGCGACCTGCGCATGGGCTATGAGCCCGACTATGTCTTCAGCTTTGCCGTGGCGGAGCTCGACAATCCGCATGCGTCGGCGATCAATCCCGTGCACCTCACACCGAACCGCGACTGGCGCCTGCTCGAAAAAATCTGGGCCCGCATCTGGGACCGGCAGGTCCTGCTCGTGGCTGGCTGACCGGTCCTGGTCAGGACTCGACTTCGAAGAGCATATCGATCATGGCCTCCGCGGCCATCCAGTCGCTTTCCATATTGCCTTCGCAGGGATGACGCTTCATGGAGATGAAGTAGGCCCCCTTGCTGATCAGCTCCATCCGCCCGGCAGCCGTAATCGAGAACTTGCCACCGGATGCGGCAGGTGCTTTTGCAGCCGTGACCTTCTTTTTGGGAGCCGCCTTTTTCGGAATGGCTTTCTTTTTAACGACAACCTTTTTCTTCGGGGCTGTCTTCTTCGCTGTCTTTTTCTTCGCGACTTTCTTTTTCGGCGCAGGGGTATCCGCAGCCATCAGGTGACTCCTTCGTAAAACTGGATTGTCGGGATGCGTCAGGGTATGACGACTAGAATCTGGAGAGTGCCGCCTCGAGCACGCAGATATTGACCGGACGCTCGCGCTCGATCTCGAGCGAACGCATCTGGAGCTGCAGCATCTCCTCGTGGCTGCGCTGCGGTGATTCACCAGTCTCCACTTCGGCGCCCATGGTAATCATTGGATCGTTCAGGTCAAACTCTTTGATACTCATCGCACGTTCTCCGTCAGGAATGGGGGAAACACGGAACACACTCTAGATGATGCAACATCCATGCCAGTCGCACTAGAAACCTCTATCCTGTTGATTTTACTGTTAATCACATCATACTCCAGCTGGTGCGCACTGTGTCAAAAGGGTGCAGACTGTGTCATCTAGTGCCATTTGACGGCTGGACACGGTGCTTCACGCGGCCGGCAGGAAATGAATTTTCGTGCTCAGCCTTCCCTCGAACCAGGCATCGAAGGCAACGCGGCCCGTGTCCGATTCAACCTCGAAACCCGGCTGAACCTGCGGCGAGATACGCAGGAAGCGGACAAGCTCCTGCGGATAATTCACTTCGAGGCTGACGCGAAAAGGATAATAGCCATCCAGGAATCTGCGCATGTATGGGCCGTTTCTCAGCACATAGCTGCCATCTGCCTCGCGATAGAGATTCCTGACCTGCGCCTCGATGCAAAGCGAGGCCTGCTTCGAGACATCCTCGAGCTGTACGCTCTGCCCGGAGACCTCGGCCTTTCCCACGCCGCGTTTCGCGACAACAGCAAGCCCGCGCATTTCGTGGTAGTCGAAGACAACCTCGACCTTCGGCACGGCATCGAGATTGCGGTAGCACTGCAGCAGGTCCACCCAGCCGCTCTCGAGACTCGCAGGCGTGATGCGGATGCGGCTCTCGGAATGCAGCACGGCGGGATCAGGCGCTGTTTCGAGAAACCGCAACTCTCCCTCGTTGACGTCATCTGTCGACTCCTCTTCGAGGGCCCAGTCATCTTCCTCACTGCCCGTGGCTGCCAGGGCCGGAAGAGCACAGGCCAGCAGAAAGGCAAGCAGAAACGAGAGCGGAATGGCAGAAGCAAGAGGGCATGGATTGCAGGAGAGAGGAAGCGTCATGATCTATTCTCCGAATGGATTCTCACATGCTTTGATGCAGAGTCTATCAGGAAGCAAGGTCGAGGATCTCCAGCCCGGGAGACTTGTCGAGGTAGCGCCTGAGGATCTTGTAAATATCGATATCGAGACGCCCCGAGACAGCATCTTCAAGCAGGTCGAGTTCCTCTTCGTGCCGCACCTTGCCAAGATAGCACCAGTGATCGAGCACGTGGATCTCTTCGCTGGCCGTGGCAGGATGGCGCTCGCGGATCCCGATCCTCCCGTTGAACGGCCAGGCCTTGATCTTGAGCGGCAGCAGGGCCTCGAGCATGCGAATCCTGTGTTGCATCTCGGGCTCCTCGCCAACGCAGATGCCGTTGCAGCGATGCAGCTGGTAACCGAAACAGGCACCGTCACCCTTTTCCAGTCCGATATGCTTGTGGCAGAGACTGTACTCATCAGCAGCCTGTCGCAGCGCCTTCTGCGCTGCTCGCCGGGTCTTGTAGAGACCGTAGAGATGCGGCGTGTTGGCGGCATCGAGGCGGTCGATCGCAACGATCTCCGGTTGCCCACCCCCCCTGATATCCCAGTGGATGCTGCAGAGGCTGCGGTACCGGCGCAACTGGCGATTCAGCGTCGGCTGGCGCTGCTTGACGAGTTCGGCCTCGAGCAGCAGTGCACCAAGCTCGCCTGCCGTCTCGATGGTCTCGATGCGCCGCACCTGCTGCGACATGCGCATCTCCCTGTCACTCACGGTATCGGAGGAGAAATGCGACAGGATGCGGGTGCGCAGCGTGACGCTCTTGCCAACATAGAGCAGCACGTCGTTCTCGCCATAGAAGAGATAGACGCCGGGCGTATTGCCGATGCCATCGAGCATGCGCTCGTCGAGATGCGGCGGCAGTGACTGGCGCCTGAACTGCGCCTGCATGGCCGACAGCAGAGCCTCCTCACCGACCTTCTGGTGAAAAGCCTGCATGACGAAATGCAGCGACTTCGCATCCGACAGTGCACGGTGACGCTGGTCGGCATGGATGCCGTGGACGCGTTTGAGGGCATCGAGGCTGTGGCGGGGCTGGTGCGGAAAGAGGCAACGCGACAGCTTGACCGTGCAGAGCACGCGCGGGGAGAAGTCGATGCCGAGACGCCGGAAGGCGTTCTTCAGGAAGCCGAAGTCGAAGCGCGCATTGTGGGCGACGAAGAGCCTCTCCTGCAGCAGTTCGGCGACCTCTTCTGCAATATCCTCGAAACGCGGTGCGTCCCTGACCATGTTGTTGGTTATGCCGGTCAGCTCCTGGATCTTCCATGGAATGTGCGCTTCCGGGTTGAGCAGTGTCGACCACTCTTCGGTGATGCGGCCCTGTTCTACCAGCACGATACCAATCTCGGTAATGCCGTCGCGTGTCGGGCGCATGCCGGTAGTCTCGAGATCGACAAAGGCAATCGGCGGAAGCGATTGATCGATGCTTCCCGGCTCTGTCAGGCTCTCGGTGACGGGCATGTGGTATACGGATCTCTCTGCCATGAATGGTCGACTTGTATATTGTCCGCCAGGCAGGGGCTCAGACGGAGAGTCTTTACCCGGCAATCGAGGCAAAGACTGGACAAGCCTGTGACCAACCCTGAATGGCTTGATGCGGGTCACGGGAGTTATGACACGCTTTTCGTTACCATGATCTCTATCTGCCAAGCGATCGACGGAGAAGCATGACGATTCGCCGCCTGGGTCTCCTCGCCGGCCCTGCTCTCTTTCTGCTGATCCAGCTGCTCGTCCCTGAAGAGGCGATGCCCGCGGGTGCGCGCAGTGTTGCGGCCGTCGCGGCCATGATGGCGATTCTCTGGATGACGGAGGCACTCCCGATCGCCGTGACTGCCCTGCTGCCGGTCGTTTTCTTCCCGCTGCTGGGCGTGACCGATATCCAGGGTGTAACAGCCAACTATGCCCATCACCTCGTCTTTCTCTTTCTCGGTGGCTTCTGGATCGCCGCGGCGATGGAACGCAGCGATGCCCACAGGCGTATCGCCCTGCACGTGCTGCGCATCGTCGGCAGCCGCATGGACAGAGTCATTCTCGGCTTCATGGCAGCCACGGCCTTTCTGTCCATGTGGCTCAGTAATACAGCAACGACCATGATGATGTTGCCCATTGCACTGGCAGTGACCGGCCGGCTTGGCGACCGACAATGCGGTTTCAGCCGGTCGCTGCTGCTCGGCATCGCCTACGGCGCTTCTATCGGTGGCGTTGCAACCCTGATCGGCACACCACCCAACGCCGTGCTGGCTGGCGTTGCCGAAAAGATGCTCGGCATCAGTATCCCCTTCTGGAAATGGATGCTGCTCGGCCTGCCGCTGTCGCTGACCATGTTCTTCGTCTGCTGGTGGTACCTGACGCGACTCTGTACGTCATTGAATACGGAACATCTCGGCGAGGAGTCGACGGATTTGCTGCGCGAGGAACTGCATGCGCTCGGCCGGCTGCGTCCGCAGGAGAAACGCGTGCTGCTGGTCTTCACGACAGTCGCCTTCCTCTGGGTCTTCAAGAGCCTGATTCCACTGGAGTGGATCCGGCAACTCGATGACTCGACCATTGCCATCGCGGGCGCGCTCGCGCTTTTCGTGATCCCTGCGGGAACCGGCAGCAACGAGCGGCTGCTCGACTGGCCATCCGCAGTCTCTGTGCCCTGGGAGGTGCTGATCCTCTTCGGCGGCGGCTTCGCCCTGGCACAGGGGTTTCAGCTCTCGGGCCTGACCGAGTGGATCGGCAACCGGCTCGATTTCCTCACGGGCACCCACTGGCTCGTCTTCGTCATCGTCATCGCGCTGGTCACCATCTTCCTGACCGAGATCACCTCCAACACCGCCACGGCGAGCATGCTGCTGCCGATCGTCGCGGGCCTTGCCGGCGGCAGCGGAGAAGCCGCTTTCTATCCCATGGTCGCGACTGCTCTGGCCGCCTCCTTCGCCTTCATGCTGCCGGTGGCGACACCGCCCAACGCCATCATCTTTGCAAGCCGCCAGATCACGATTCCCGAGATGGTGCGCGCCGGCATCTGGATGAACCTCGCCGGGGTCGTGTTGATCACGCTTGCCGCTTTCTTCCTGCTGCCGCTCATCTGGGGCTGAAGGCCTGGCCGCAGAGGCAAGAAAAAACCGGCAGCCGTTACAGCACTTACAGGCTGGCGAAGTCGCAGGACCTCAGGTCAAAGCCCGCCCATACAGAGATACTTGAGCTCCGTGAACTCCTCGATGCCGTATTTCGATCCCTCGCGTCCGAGACCGGATTCCTTCACGCCGCCGAAGGGTGCCACCTCGGTCGAGATGATGCCCTCGTTGATACCGATCATGCCGTATTCG
>JASFFK010000134.1:0-6367 GCA_050124335.1 Chromatiales bacterium
GATTTTGAATCGCTTCGCGAATGATTGATTTGTGATTCGCGCGTCGGCGTGTACTCGGCCAAACAGGTGAGGCCGTAACTCGCTACGCTCAAACAGACGGCCTCTTTTTCCCTGTTTACCCTGCGTCGCTCGGTTGCGCCTGAGTCGCAGTTGGTTGGCTATTCTGATCGTGCTGTAGGAGCCCACACCTGTGGGCGAATGATCGCCGAGTGGGCTCGGCTTTTACGACTTCAGGGGTTGGAGTCAAATTGACTCCGACGCCTGACAAACCCCTTCTAACGCGTCGAGCATCGCAGTCCCTGACAGGAGGCAAGCGAGGCGTGTCTGAGCGCAGCGAGTTGGCGAGCGCCTGTCAGGGACAAGACGCGCAGAGTAGCCGCAGGCCGCGTTAGCAGGGTGCCTTTTTCTTTGCCATCTTTCTTTTGGGCAAGCAAAAGAAAGATGGGTGCCGCGGCGCACCCGCCGCTTTCGAAATAAAGTTCGCGCGCCGATGCGCGCATCAAATATTGGCATCGCCTTCCGATACAAAACCAGCACCGTCACGCAGTGACAAACAGCACTAGAAGGTAATCTTCCAGCAGTTGTGAATCCTGGGATTCCTTTCGAAGTCTTTCGGCAATGTCTTGCGGCTGATGTCCTCGATTGAGACTCCCGGAAGCGCGTCAAGGTCCATCCGGAACTTGCGCAGGTTGTTCGAAAAAATCAGTACCCCGTCCGGCTCCAGGATCTTTATGCAGTTGCGGATGAGCATGGCATGGTCACGCTGGATATCGAAGACGGACTTCATGCGCTTCGATGTCGAGAAGCTTGGAGGATCGAGAAAGATCAGGCCAAATTTCTGTGTCGGCGAGGCTTTCTCAAGCCACTCGACGCAATTTGCCTGTGTGAAAGCATGCTCACTGCCAGTAAAACCGTTCAGCGCCATGTTGCGTTTTGACCATTCCAGGTAAGTCTTCGACAGATCGATCGTGAGCGTCGATCTCGCTCCACCTTTCGCAGCATGGACAGTGCCAGTGCCGGTGTAGGCAAAGAGGTTAAGGAAATGCCTGCCGCGCGCCAGTTCCGACAGCATTGATCGCGTGATCCTGTGATCAAGAAAGAGACCGGTGTCGAGATAGTCCCGCAGGTTAACCAGAAAGCGGCAACCGCCCTCGACAACTTCATGAAACTCGCCGCTGGCTGCAAGCTTCTCGTACTGGGATGTCCCTTTCTGCTGGCGACGGATCTTGACGAAAAGCTGCTCCTCCTCGAGGTCAAGGACTGACATCACGGCCTTTATCGCATCATCCAGACGTTGCTGTGCCTTTTCGGGGTCGACGGACTTCGGTGGTGCATACTCCTGCACATGCACAAGACGACGGTCGCTTTCGTAGACATCGACTGCGATCGCATACTCCGGGATATCAGCATCATAAAGGCGGTAACAGTGAATATCCTCATTGCGCAACCAGCGAGAGAGATTGCGCATATTCTTGCGCAGTCGATTGGCGACCATCTGCGCGCCCTCACTCATCGATGCTGTTTTCTTGTTCAAGGAATTCCCCGGTCTCTCATGTCGGCAGCCTGGATTATACTGCCTGCATGAAGAGCGCTTCGCCAGACGGTAATATCCAGTGGATCGGCCACCGGGGCTCACCCCTGCACTACCCGGAGAACAGTATCGAGGGATTCAGGGCTGTACTCGAGTCAGGCGGCCGCTCTGTAGAAACCGACATTCAACTCTCGGCCGACGGCATTCCTTTTCTCTGCCACGATGTCGAACTCCTGCGACTTAGCGGGATCGAGGCAAACCTCTTCGATCTGGATTCTGAAACAGTTCGTCACTTGCCTGCTGCCTGCCGGGAGCGCTTTGGGAAACGCTTTGAAAATCTTCGCTTGTCACCGCTAGCATCTCTCGTCAGGCTGCTGCAGGACTATCCTGATGCAACCGCCTTCATCGAAATCAAGGAAGAGAGTGCCGCGCATTATGGCGTTGCAGCTGTGACTGAAACTGTCCTGGCAGTGATGAACAAGGTAGCTCACCAGTGTGTCTATCTGTCATTCGCCCCTGAAGTCGTGCAGCATCTCGCCAGTGTTGGCGAAGTGGCAACAGGCTGGGTTATTCCCGAATGGAACGATCAGAATCGCGAAATCGCCGAAACACTCGATCCGCAATGGCTTTTCTGCAACAGGAAGCGATTACCGATTGCCAACCGGGACGTCTGGCAAGGCGACTGGAACTGGGTTCTCTACACAATCAATGAGATGGAGACCGGGGAGAAACTCGGGAAGCGCGGTTTCCGTTACCTGGAGACAGACCGGATTCTGGATATCCTGCATGGACAAGCCTGACGACTCCTTCAACAGGACAACCCGGCACCTGGCCGGTACCACACCGGAAGGGCCTGCCCGTCAATGAATGCGCAGAATGGATTCATTCTCGCCATAGACGAGGGGACCCGGTCATCCCGTGCAATCCTGTTCGATGCTGCGGGCAGACAGATCGCCCTGGCAAGCAGAGAGATCGGACTGGACCGGATCGACCATTATCACGTGGAGCAGGATGGTAATGAAATCCTGGCCAGCCTCCATGAGGTGATACATGAGGTTCTCGCTTCAGCCGCTCATGATCGGGTCGCCGCTGCGGGTCTCGCCACCCAGCGCTCGAGCGTGATCGCCTGGAATCGGGAAACAGGCGAGGCACTCTCGCCCGTTCTCAGCTGGCAGGATCGCCGTGAACATGCCTGGCTTGCGACGCTCGAAGAGAAATCAGCCTCAATTCACCACGTGACCGGGTTGCCGCTGACGCCGCATTACGGTGCCAGCAAGTTGCGCTGGCTTCTGCGCAATAACAGCAAGGTGCGGGATGCTGCCAGTGGCAGTACTCTGGCGATGGGTCCCCTCGCGGCTTTTCTCGTCGCTAACCTGACGGCCAGTTATCCCGGCCTTGTCGATCATGCCAATGCGTCGCGCACGCAACTCTGGAATCTTCACAAGGCTGAATGGGACGGGAATCTGCTCGACTGGTTCGGTATCCGGAGAAGATGGCTGCCGGAGACGCGCCCGATAAGAACATCATATGGGAAGTTGGCCATGCACGGCATCCCGCTCAATGCACTCAACGGGGACCAGACAGCTGCTCTGTATGCAGATGGTGAAATCGACCGGGATGCCGTGCTCGTCAACCTTGGTACTGGCGGATTTGTCCTGAAACCGACCGGGACGATCCTGATGACGCACGACGCTTTGCTATCCGGGATTTGCGACAGCTCCGATCATGCACGGAGTTATCTTCTCGAAGGCACTGTGAATGGCGCAGGCGCCAGCTTGCGCTGGGCCCTGAAACAGCATGGTCTGGGCACAGCGCCGGCTGAGGTCCGCAATGCGCTGGAAGTTTGCCGCGACCCGAAACTGCTCTTCATCAACAGTGTCGGCGGGCTCGGTTCCCCCTGGTGGATAGATGGTCCCTTGCCCTGCTGGCGCACCCTCTCCGGCATACCTGTCTCACGCCCGGATAAAGCAGAAGCGATCGCAAGCATCATCGAAAGCATTCTGTTTCTCGTGATGAACAACCTGGCACTGCTTCTCGAGATCGTCCCGGGCATCCGGCATATCCGGATCAGCGGCGGCCTCTCCGGGCAGGATCTGGTCTGCCGGAAACTGGCGAATCTTTCGGGCCTTCAGGTCATACGAACGAATCAGCCGGAGGCGACAGCACGCGGAATCGCCTGGCTGGCAGCGGGAAAGCCTGCCAGCTGGATACGCAGCAAGCAGGAATGCTTTTATCCTGAAGATGACAGCCAGCTGCAGCAAAGATACCGCGCCTTCACCGGCTTTCTTGGGGAGCTGCAAAAAGATAATTGATACTGATCAGCGCATCTCGTCAGTGCCTGAGGTATCTTGATATTTCAAACACACGATGGAGATATCCATGCAAGGACACAGGTTTGAGATGCGCCTCGACTGTCATTATGCCAAAGAAAACAGCATCGACAGTCTGAAGGTCGAACATCTCGATGGAGATGAATGGAAAAGCCTGGAACTCGACACGCTGACACCCGGCTTCCTGATTTTCACCTATGCTGTCTTCACTTGCCAGCACATGTTCCTGAGAGCCAATGCAAACGAGAGAAGCCTGCAGATGCAGACATCGAGCGGAACGATCAGGATCGATGCCTCACCGGACTGGAAGATCGAGAAACTGCACGTCGCTTTCAACGTGACACTGGGATCCGGAAAACCGACAGCAGATGACATCGATTACATCACCGGAAGAATGCAGCAATGCCCGGTGTCGAAAAACCTCGGTGAAATACACGATACGCAGACCGAATTGCTCTTCGCCTGAGATTCACGCATTCGTGTATATGAAACTGACTCTGCGGGAGAGATAGATACCGTAAACGATTTCAGGTATCCATCTTCCACCAGCCGGTGACCAGGTGAGCGATAACAGGGTGTATGAGATAGCCATAGGAGCGGTGCACATTCAGCCCCATGTCGTTCCTGTACCAGGTGTAGAGATCGCGGCAGTGGTCATCGATCCTCCTGACAAATCCCGATTCGAGCATCTCGCTGTAATCATCAGCAAACGTACGATCGAGCGAGATAAGGTCACCGTTCGCCGAGACATTCATCCAGTCCCTGATCATTGCCGGATAGCGGCGGTCAGGAGAAGCCTTCGCACCAAGAAGCCTGTCCCGCACATAGTTGAGGCCGAGCGGACTGCCCAGTGTCAGAAAATCGACTTTCCCTTGCACCTGCTCCTGCTGTGACAGGCTCCAGAAACTGTCATACGCGATAATCGAGCCAAGGCTGTGACCAATCACCAGTACCCGGTTACCAGACTTCAGCTGTTCGCGCAGTTCACGTTTCAGGAATTCACGCACATCCCATGCAACACCGCCCTCATTGTGAAAATAGCGTCTCGTCTCCTCGGCATTCTTTCGCATCGTCTCCGGCAACCACGGAATGATGGCCGGAAAGCTGTCAGCGATCTGGTAGAGTGAGCGCACCATTCGCCTGTTCCATGTCATCGCTTCCCTGCGATCCACTTCAGACGCCTCCTCCTTGCGCAGCAATTCATCGATCCATCGAAGCTCAGGGGTAATGTCCTGATGCCTGCCGTAATAGAAATAATTCCAGGCAATCAACTCAAAGTTTTCCTCATCATTGCTGATCGCATCGGCTGTTACCCTGTCATGGCGCGCCACCCCTTCGACAAGGCAGCGCAACAGCAGTCCGCGATGCACCTCGGCCGGTGGCTTGGGACTCTTGCCCGGTACATAGAGTATGCGTCTCTGGATCATCGGATTGACAGCGGCTATGTCATATACTGTTCATTTACTGACTCGCATCATAACGCGGCATCGATCCTGATACTGCGTGAACAGCCTGAGGTAACCTGATGAGCGATTCCTCCCGCAAAGTCCTCGTACTCGGCTATGGCGAAATGGGGCATGCCATGCAAACGCTACTCGGCGAGAGGCATCAGTTGATGATCTGGGAGAAATATCCGCGAGACGATTTTGTCTCCGTGTCGCTTGAAGACGCAGTGCCCAAGGCAGAGATCCTTCTCTTCTGTCTTCCCGTCGTCGCACACCGCAGCGTCCTGGACGAGGTGATCCCGATACTCGACAGGGAATCGATCTGTCTCAGTATTGCGAAAGGGCTCGACGAGGAAGGAAAGACAGCTGCACAGATTTTCGAAGAGAAGCTGCACTCATCCCGGCCGCGTGTCTTGCTCTATGGCCCCATGATCTCGGAGGAGATAAGGGCCGGCAGACTGGCGTTTGGCCAGCTGGGATTTGATCGCGCGCAAGACTTCAGATTCGTTCATGACCTGTTTGCCGGAACCCCTCTGCATATCGAACCGAGCGACGACATTCCCGGCATCAGCTGGTCAGTCATCCTGAAAAACGTCTATGCCATGCTCTTCGGCATCTCGGATGAACTCGAACTCGGTGACAACATGCGCGGCTTTCTTGCTGCAGCGGTTCTGCGCGAACTTGACGCCATTGTCCGGCAGATGGGTGGCAAGCCCGGTACGGCCAGCAGTCTCGCCGGACTGGGGGACCTGATCACGACGGCAACCAGCGAATCATCGCATCATCACGAACTCGGCCGCATGCTCGCACGTGGCGAAAGAGACAATATCAGCGGGGAAGGCGTGCATACACTCAAGATGGTCATCCAGCATGCCCTCTTCGAGACGGAAGACTACCCTCTCTTCAGGCTGATGCATGAGATTATCCAGGACCCTGTTGATGTCAGGGGACGCCTGATGGAGTTTATCGAGACTTATTTTGCAGGTTGAATACGCACCTTCTCCCGGCAACCCGGAGAGAAAGCACGGCCTGTTCCATCCGCACTGCAACTCTATTCGTCA
>JASFFK010000135.1:0-6334 GCA_050124335.1 Chromatiales bacterium
TTGCGCTATCGACAGGACATTGTTGACGACCCAGTAGAGAACCAGACCGGCCGGGAAGAAGGCAAAGAAGGCCGTGAAGATGATCGGCAGCGCCTGCATGATCTTCGCCTGCATGGGATCCGGCGGCGCAGGATTGAGCTTCTGCTGAATGAACATGCTCGCACCCATGATGATCGGCAGCACGAAGAAGGGATCCTTGATCGAGAGGTCCTTGATCCAGAGTATCCAGGGCGCCTGACGCAGCTCGACGCTCTCCATCAGCACCCAGTAAAGGGCAATGAAGAAAGGGATCTGGACCAGCATGGGCAGGCAGCCGCCGAGCGGATTGACTTTCTCCTTCTTGTAAAGCTCCATCATTGCCTGCTGCATGCGCTGCTTGTCATCGCCGTAGCGGTCCTTGAGCGCCTGGATGCGTGGCGTGAATTTCTTCATTTTCGCCATGGAGCGATAACTGGTTTCTGACAGCTTGTAGAAGATCAGTTTCAGCAGGATGGTGAAGATGATAATGGCCCAGCCCCAGTTACCGACATAGTCGTGGATGGTTTCGAGCACCCAGTACATCGGCTTGGCAATGACCGCCAGCCAGCCGTAGTCCCGTGTCAGTTCGAACCCCTCGGCCACTTCCTTGAGTTGCTTGTTGAGCTTGGGGCCAACATAAAGGATAGAACTGAAGCGTGCAGTTTCGCCGCTGTTGAGGCTTTTGCCCGGGCCATAGGTGCCAAGCAGGTAACGGTCATTTCCGAGATACTTGCTGTAGAGATGGTTGCGCTGATCCTGCGACGGGATCCAGGCACCAACGAAGTAGTGTTGCAGGAAGGAGACCCAGCCCCCCGTGGTATCGCGGTCGAGTTTGCTCTCGCTCAGTTCGTCGAAGTCGAGTTTGTCGAACTTGTCCTCGGCCGTGTAAATGCCACCACCGGTGTAGAAAACCATGAAAGCCGAGTCTGTCTCTTCCTTGTAGCTCGAGCGCTTGAGTTGCTGGTATTCCCGGCCAACCCAGGTCTGGTCACTATTATTAGTGACTTCATGCTCGACCAGAACATCGTAAAGACCACGCTTGAAAGTAAAGTGTTTGCTTACTTCGATTCCCTGGCCGTTGTTCCATTCCAGTGTCACCGTCATGGTGTCCTGACCTTGATCCAGCGTGTAACTGGTCTTTTCAGCCGTGTAGACCGCTTTGTCATGCTTGGGAGCGAGTGAATCGTCACTGCCGATGAGGCCTGATTCTGCCACGTGATATCGAAAAGGGTCGGTCGTGAAGAGTTCCTTGACGACATCGGGGTTGTCCAGACTCAGGGGCATTTCCGGCAGCTTTGCGTTGACAACGGTGCCGCCAAGAGTATTGATCTCGAGATCGAGCACATCTGTCCTGACACGCACAATCCGGCTTGAGGCCTGTGTCTCACTGGTCGCTTCCTGCATCGAGGGAGGCTGACCGGGCACAGTTGCGGGAGAGGGAACGGCAGCAGATGGTTCTGACAATGGAACATCGGGTGTCGATGATTGCTGCTGTGCGGTCGCTGGCGCATCACCAGCGGATCCGGGGCCGTAATCTTCCTGCCAGGCCTGGTAAAGAAGAAAGAGCACGACTGCGAGAAGTGCGAAAAGTATAGGGCGTAGATTATCCATGCGGCTGTCCGGTCGCTGTTATTGTGCTGTGGCCTGCCGCTTCATCAGACGTCTCCAGTGCTGCTGCAGGGAAGCAAGAAGCTCTTCGTTCGCTGCCGCAGAGGTGTCACGCCTTGCCATGACAACGCAATCCATCGATGCAAGCTCCTGCTGATGGTGCCTGAAGCTCTCGCGCACCACACGCTTGATTCTGTTCCTGTCGACGGCACGACGGACCTGCTTCTTGGCTATCGCGAGTCCGAGACGGGCTTCACCCGTGTCATTGAGTCGCATCAACACGGTGAAGTAGCGATCCGAGGAACGTTCCGCCCTGGAAAAAACTCTTTTGAAGTCGGCTCCGTTCAGCAAGCGTTGCCGCTTGCCAAATGCGAAGTGGGGCAAGAATCTCAGGATGCCAGGCGGGCACGACCCTTGGCACGGCGAGCATTAATGATCTTGCGACCACTCTTGGTTGCCATGCGAGCGCGGAAACCGTGCGTGCGGGCACGCTTGAGACGACTGGGTTGGAAAGTTCTTTTCACGTCAGTACCTTGGCCAAAGCTCTGAAAAAAGACGCGTAGTTTATTGTTCAGGCCGTGAAGTGTCAATGATTTTGGTCTTAACTGCCATGGCGAAAAAAGCGGATGATTTTCGCCATTAGCTGTGGATAACTTTCAGTCACGGGAGTAAACTCAATCCATGAATGAAGCCGCCCGGCTTCCAATAATACAGAAATAGCGCATCTCTAGTAATGAATCAAAGTGAGTAACTGGCAACGTTGTCTTGACTTGCTGGAAGGGGAATTGCCTGCCCAGCAATACAACACATGGATACGCCCGCTGCAAAGTGTCGAGGAAGGCCACGCCATACGCCTGCTTGCGCCCAATGCTTTCGTGCTCGACTGGGTACAGAAAAACTACCTCAAGCGGTTCCATGAGCTGACATCACAGGTCTGGAACGGTAACGCCCCGGAAATTCGGCTTGAAATCGGAAGCGTGGCTTCCGCAGACCGGCTGAACATGCCGACTGCACAGGGATCCGGAACCCCCGGGCGCGCGCAGGTGAACGCCGGCCAGCAAGGCCAGACCGCAAAGCCCCTCACCAGCAATCTGAACACCAGCTTTACTTTCGACAGCTTCGTCGAGGGCAAATCTAACCAGCTTGCCCGTGCCGCCTCGCTACAAATCGCGGAAAATCCCGGCAAGGCCTACAACCCGCTCTTCATTTATGGCGGGGTCGGTCTCGGCAAGACCCACCTGATGCATGCTGTCGGTAATCTGATCGTCAACAGCAATCCCGGCGCGCGCGTCATCTATCTCCACTCCGAGAGTTTCGTCGCTGAGATGGTCAAGGCGCTGCAACACAATGCCATTGATGATTTCAAACAGAAATACCGCTCGGTCAACGCGCTGCTCATCGACGATGTCCAGTTTTTCGCAGGCAAGGAGCGCTCACAGGAAGAATTTTTTCATACTTTCAATGCCTTGTTTGAATCACAGCAACAGATCATCCTGACCAGCGACCGCTATCCTAAAGAGGTCGCCGGACTCGAGGAACGTCTCAAATCACGCTTTGGCTGGGGATTGACGGTCGCCATCGAGCCACCTGACCTCGAGACACGTGTCGCGATTCTGAAAAGCAAGGCCATGCAGCTGTTTGGCATGGACCTCACGAACGAAGTCGCTTTCTTCATCGGCAAGCGTGTACGCTCCAATATCCGGGAGCTCGAGGGCGCACTTCGCCGCGTGGTCGCCAATGCCGAATTTACGGGTCAGAACATCTCGGTCGAATTCGCCAAAGATGCGCTGCGTGACATGATCTCTGCCCAGGACAAGATGGTCTCGATCGACAATATTCAGAAGACGGTTGCGGACTATTTCAATATCAGGGCATCAGACTTGCTGTCATCCAAACGCAGCAGGACGATTGCACGGCCACGCCAGGTAGCGATGGCACTTGCCAAGGAACTGACCAATCACAGTCTTCCGGAAATCGGGGAAAATTTTGGCGGCAGGGATCATACAACCGTTCTCTATGCAACCAGGAAGGTAGCAGAGCTGCGTGACACGGATCATCGCTTCAGTGATGACTACCAGGCATTGCTGCGCATCCTGTCGCACTAGCTGTGGATAAACTGTAGAAACAAACAGGACAAAAACAGCAGCCGGAGTTATCCACAATCGGCTGACAGCTTTGACACCCTTGTTCGCACGGGTTTCGGGGACAGAAAAAAACACATAAGTTATTGATTATTATAGAAATAAATAACTTACACACAGCATAGAGGCTGTCTAATAGTAATAACAAATTATATATATTTATTTATAGGTAATAAAGAGCGATGAAAATCAAAACAAATCGCGAAACGCTTTTGGAGCCGCTACTTCAGATCAACGGCGTCGTAGAACGTCGACAGACATTGCCAATTCTTGCCAATGTCCTGATCAAGTGTGAAACAGACCAGATCGCATTGACAGCAACCGATCTTGAAGTTGAACTGCAGACGTCAATGCCGGCCAATTGCAGCGAGGAGTATGAACTCACATTACCGGCGCGCAAGTTACTGGACATCTGCAAGGCGCTTCCTGCGAATGCAGACATTGAAATCGATGTCGAGAACGACCGCGCGACCCTGAAGTCCGGCCGCGGGCGCTATTCACTCGGAATGTTGTCGGCTTCTGAATATCCGGTCATCGAGTCGATCGACACCCAGAGCGAATTCGGTATCACCGAGAAACAGCTCAAGACGCTGATCGACAAGACTGCCTTCGCAATGGCACAGCAGGATGTGCGTTACTATCTCAACGGCCTCCTGCTCGAGATCACCGCTGACAGGCTCAGGGCGGTGGCTACCGATGGTCACCGGCTGGCACTGAGTGACATTTCTGCAGACCTGGCGACTATCGAGGAACGCAAGGTCATCCTGCCAAGAAAGGCCGTTCTGGAGCTGGGACGACTGCTCTCCGACAGCGATAATGAAGTACGCATTGCACTGAGCAAGAACCATGCACGTTTTCAGCAGGGTGATACGCTCTTTACATCCAAATTGATTGATGGCCGCTTCCCGGATTACGAACGCGTCATACCTGCCTCTGGCGGTAGTGTTCTCGAGGCCAACAGGGACGAACTCAAACAGGCGCTGCAGCGCGCTTCCATTCTTTCCAACGAAAAATACCGCGGAATCCGTTTCAGCTTTGCAGAAAATATCCTGACACTGGTTGCCAACAATCCTGAGCAGGAAGAAGCTGAAGAAGCGGTCGATGTCACCTACAGTGGCGATGAGATGTCGATCGGCTTCAATGTCGGCTATGTACTCGATGTGCTCAATGTCATCGATACGGAGACCGTTCTTCTGACTGTCACCGATCCGAACAGCAGCGCCATCATGACGAACAAGGATCAGGAAGATAACCGTTACGTCATCATGCCGATGCGCCTCTGATCAGGCATCAAGGCGCTTGCATCAAGCAGGGAAGCATGCACAAGCACCATATTCTGCATGTACCTGAAAAAAATCCAGATAAGGGATTTCAGAAACATTCGCTCCGCGGAACTCGAACTTGCGGACACTTTCAATATCATCACGGGTGACAATGGCGCTGGCAAGACCTCGCTACTTGAAGCAGTCAGCTTCCTGGCCCGCGGCAAGTCCTTCAAAACCTCCAGCAGCACAAGTCTGATCCATTCGGGAAAAAGCGATTTTCTGATTCTTGCGATCGGCAACAGGAATGAGAAACTCGGATTGCGTCGGACCATGAGTGACACCCAGGTGCGACTGAACGGGCAAGCAGTCAACAGATTATCAGATCTGGTCAGATTGATACCTCTCCTTGTCATCACGCCTAACAGTCACGAGCTGATCGAACGAGGGCCAGATCAACGTCGGCAGTTTCTCGATTGGGGATTGTTCCACGTGGAACAATCCTATGCCAAAGAGATGCAGCTATACCGCAAGGCGCTTAGGCAGCGTAATGCCGTTATCAGGTCCGATTTCGATTCCGTTGTCTACTGGGAGAACGGGCTTGTAACACATGGCGAACGTGTCGACAGATACAGGCAGGCATTTATTCAGCAACTGGAACCACTGTTTCAGGATACCCTGAGACACTTCGAAGGTATCGCTGATCTCACCCTGGGCTATGAGCCCGGGTGGAACAGGGAGAAGGGCTTCCTGGAACATCTCGCTTCGAGAAGGGAAAGTGATCGTAAATCCGGGAGTACCAGTGTAGGCCCGCATCGCGCTGATCTGGTCTTGAAAATCGGGAAAACCGCGGCAAGGGAACGTCTTTCGCGTGGACAGCAAAAGCTCGTTGTCATTTCGCTGATCGTCGCACAGGCTCGACTTCTGGGCGGGGAGGGTAGCATGCCGACGATCCTGGTAGACGACTTGCCTGCTGAACTCGACCAGGACCACCAGAAGACCCTTGTGGATTTGCTCGCGAACATACCCTCTCAGAAAATCATTACGAGTATTGATACCGGACCTTCCAGGTTTCTCAGCGACGCGCGAATGTTCCACGTGGAACATGGTCAGGTCAGCCCAATTCGCAAATGATTCTATGTATTCTGCCTGATCTCCGGTGATTCTTTCGTTGCTTGATGAGAGAGTCTGGACCTTCGGGTCGTTCTGTCGGGATGCGCCGTGTTTCTCCACCGATGTTTCACGTGGAACATACGGGCTCTGAGGGTGCGGTTGATGAGAAAATCCTGCAAAAACAGGGCTCTA
>JASFFK010000136.1:0-6326 GCA_050124335.1 Chromatiales bacterium
GGGGCGACACTCACCTCCACACGTCCACCTCTTTTGATGCAGGCGCTTTCGGCAACCGTCTCGATGCACGTGAGGCCTATCGCTTCGCCAAGGGTCACGAGGTTGAGGCCACCACTGGTATGAAAGTTCGTCTATCGCGTCCACTGGACTGGCTCGTCGTTGCTGACCACTCAGACAACATGGGCCTCTTTGACCTGATATTCGCAGGTGACCGCAGCATTACCTCCGACCCCGAGGGCAAGAGAATTTACGAGATGATCAAGGCAGGTGGTGATACGGCAGTTCAGGCATCGCTCGAACTCATCGACAACTTCTCGAAGGGACAGGCGATATCGGATGCACTCGCAGTCGAGCCTGGTACAAAGGTCTTCCGCTCTGTCTGGAACCGCCAGATTGCCGCCGCCGAGGAGGCCAATGAGCCCGGTCGCTTCACTTCCTTCATTGGTTATGAGTGGACCTCGCTGATTCAGGGTAACAACATGCACCGCGTCGTTATCTACCGCGACGGTGGCGAGCGGGCCGGTATGATGGGCCCCTATACGACCATGCCACCGCAAGGCAGCCCGGACCCGCGCGATTTGTGGAAATGGATGTCCCGGTACGAAGACAAGACCAGCGGTGATGTCCTGGCACTTGCACACAATGGCAATCTCGCCAATGGCATCATGTTTCCGGAGACTGCCCAGTGGAACGGGAAAGAACTGGATGAGGAATATGTCGTACAACGCGCGCTCTGGGAGCCCTTGTATGAGGCCACACAAATCAAAGGCGATGGCGAGACCCATCCCTTCCTGTCGCCCAACGATGAATTTGCCGATTATGAGACCTGGGACAAGGGAAACCTTAATCTGAGCCAGGCAAAGACGGATGACATGCTCGCGGGCGAGTACGCGCGCTCGGCACTGAAAATCGGCCTCAAGCTGGAAAACAAGTTCGGCACCAATCCCTACAAGTTCGGCATGGTGGGTTCTACAGACAGCCATACGTCGCTCGCCACGGCCCAGGAGGACAACTTCTTCGGCAAGCACTCGGGAACAGAACCGGGTCCCGAGCGACCTATGCATGTGGTCGGACAGTTCGGTGACCAGAAAATCCTGGGCTGGGAGCAGGTGGCATCGGGACTTGCCGCGGTGTGGGCTCAGGAGAACACGCGCGAAGCAATCTTCGATGCCATGGAGCGCAAGGAAGTCTATGCAACCACAGGCTCTCGCATGGGTGTGCGCTTTTTCGGCGGCTGGGAATTTACCGACGAGGACATCTCCTCCCGAACCCCTGCCTTTGCAGGTTATTCCAAAGGCGTCCCCATGGGAGGGGACCTTCCCGCTACGCCCGATGGTACATCAGCGCCGACCTTCATGGTCTATGCACTCAAGGACCCGATCGGTGCCAATCTCGACCGTATCCAGATCGTCAAAGGCTGGCTCGACGCCAATGGCGAAACACAAGAGAAGGTCTACGACGTTGTTTGGGCCGGTGATCGTAAACCAGATAACAACGGCAAACTTCCACCTGTCGGAGATACGGTCGACGTTGCCCGTGCGACCTGGACCAACACCATCGGTTCAGCAGAGCTTGCTACTGTATGGAAAGATCCGGAGTTCGATCCGTCCCGGTCAGCCTTTTACTACGCCCGCGTGATAGAAATCCCGACACCGCGCTGGACGGCATACGACGCCTTCCGCTTCGATATCAAATTACCTGACGATGTACCGATGAAGACCCAGGAGCGCGCCTACACATCGCCGATCTGGTACACGCCGAAGAAAGGATGATTCGAAACAGAAGTGCACTACACGACGAATTGAGGGGGCTCAAGCAACTGATCAGTACAGAAAGTAGAACTGGCCTTGCTTGAGCCCCCTGGTGCATTGATGCGGTCACTGCTGATCATGGCTCGCTCTCCCCTGCAGGATTTGCCTTCGTTTGGTCCGGGGTTCAAGTCCCTGACGGCCCACCACATTTTCCTTCATGGAAATCATAGGCTTGCATCACATGCAGGCCTTTTTTGTGCCCGTGACGTGCCCCCAGTTTCTCTACCATCCAGCTCTTGGCGGAGTACGGAGGATTTTGAGGCTCTGAGATGGGTACTCCGCTGAGCCCACTCTGGCCGTTAACAACCCAAGCGGTCATTTATGTTTAATAGCCAGTAAAGCAGCAATGCTTGCACCTGCAACCGAACTAACAAAAGAAATAACCGCAACACCCGCTGTATATTTGTCGTCAGGTTCTATCAGCAAAATCAACACGGCTACCAGAATAAGTGCCGCATTAAGAGAAAGTATTAACCACCAATCTTCGTAAAGGGCGCGAGCATTTCCACGAGAAAGAAAGAATTGCGAAATCAGGTAGTAAATTCCAGTAGCAATAAATGCGATAGCAACCCCACATTCTTCACCTAGAAACATCAACAAGAAAAATGAAAATATTCCCAGAATCACTGCGATTACTTTTTTCGCCATTGGAATTGTCCTGCTTAACTCAACACTGAAAAACAATCACCAGGAACAGGCACAACAGACTTGTGAAATGAGAGCCCTGTTCGCGCTTGTCCGACTCCCGCAGCTGAATCCGCGAAAACAAGTGACTGATGAACCCTCAAGACGACCCGTTAGACCGCGACTCGATCGACCAAGGGTCCTCAACCTCTCGGAGCGAGGATACTCTTATGGCCATTATTCCCCAAAATGACCATATCAAAATCAGAGGCTTGGCTCAGATGCAGGTCTTTTCGTATCCGGATAACCAATGCGCTATGGTTTCTCGAATGTCACCTGGTGTGTTTTCGCTGAGTATTAGTCGGGCAAGCTGGTTGTCTATCTTTCTTTGACTGGATCGCGGTTAAGCTGACAGAGTCAGACTTCCAGTTCTGCAAAGAGTTGCCGCATCTCTCTAAGTGGCTTACCTGTATCATCGGAAACAGCTTGAATGGCAGGGGGATTATTCAAGTACTGTGGTTGACGATCAGCTATCTGGTCGAGGAACTGTGGCTGCGTCAAATCCTGGAGAAAGATACCAACAGGAATGCGGTCACCCCACTCTTGCGCCCTGGCCATGGCCTGCGTCCGTTTCTCCCGATTACCCTCTTCATCAGCAGGATTCGAAATTACCGGGTCTTGTCCCTCTGACTGTAGAGAATAGATCCGATCGTTGTACCATTCCATGGTATGCAGATTGTTGTAGACCGGACAGGGTTGCAGCACATCCAGACAGGCAATCCCGGGGTGCCTGATGGCCTCGGCGATGAGCTTTGCCAGTGATTTCACATCATAGGCATATCCACGCCCTACCCAGGTATACCCCGAGGTCAATGCAAGCAGGACCGGATTCACGTTTGCCTGGATATTCGGCCGGGGCATGGTCTTGATCTGCTCTCCTTGCCGGAGCGTTGGCGATGCCTGCCCCTTGGTCAGTCCGTAAACGCCGTTGTTAAAAAGGATATAGGTCATATCCAGGTTTCGCCGGCCTGCATTGACAAAATGACCTGCTCCGATGGAAAGACCATCACCATCACCTCCGACTGCGATCACCGTCAAGTCGGGATTGGCAAGCTTGGCACCCATGGCGTAAGGCACCAAGCGGCCATGCAGAGTATGCACACCGTAGCTGTTCAGATAGTAAGGCGTTTTTCCTGAACAGCCGATACCGCCGAATACTGCTACCTCGTCGGGAGAGCAGCCGAGCAATGCCAGCGCCTTCTCAAGGCCGCGCAAGATGCCATGATCCCCGCAACCTGCACACCAGTCGTTAATCTGTGTCGACTGAAAATCCCTGGCAGTCAACAGAGTGTTCGGTCGCTCAGCTGCCATCATTCGTTCTCCTATTCATCAGGGTTGCGCAAGACAATGCGTGCATCAGCACGTCCTCCATAAATCTGCTTCAGGGCTGAATAAAGGGATTCTCCGGAGATCGGTCTGCCACTGTATTTGAGTATCAGGTGCTCGCAGGCCCTGCCTGTCTGAGACTTGATCAGACTCTGCATCTGACCGGAACAGTTGCACTCAACAGCGATCAACGGCGCTGCAGTGGAGAGGATCGCTTCAAGCTCTTTAGCCGGAAAAGGCCATAGTAGCCGCAATTGTATGGCACGGGCGCGGATGCCCTCTTCTTCAAGCATTGCAAGCGCCTCGAGCACCGCACCCTTGTTGGAACCCCAGGTGATAATGGTCAGTGTTGCCTCTCTGTCACCATAGAGCTGCCATTTCTCGTTCGCCGGAATATCTTGTGCGGCCTGTAACAATTTGCGGGCACGCTTCTCCATCATCTTCTCGCGCATCACAGGATCTTCAGTGACCAGTCCCTCCTCTGTATGCTCAACGCCGGTCAACCAGTGCTGTCCACCGGGCTGTCCCAACAGCGGGCGGGGCGAGATGCCGGAATCGGTCAAGGCAAAGCGTTGCACGGGATTTTTGGCCTCATGGTCAGCTTCATAGCGCATTCCACGATCGATGCAGAGCCTCTGGATGTCGAAAGGTGGAACAGTTTGCAGGGTACTTGTCAGCGCCTTGTCGAGGAGATGAATCACAGGCAACTGATAGCGTTCCGCATAATCAAAGGCCTGGGCGGCATCGTAAAAACAGGATTCAACATCACCGGATGCCATCACAATCCTCGGATATTCACCATGACCGCCATGGATAGCGGAAAGCAGATCTCCCTGGTCGGTTCTGGTGGGCATGCCTGTCGATGGTCCTCCGCGTTGGTAGAGCGTCACAACCAGCGGCACCTCGTTCATGCCAGCCCACCCGAGACCTTCTGTCATGAGGGAAAAACCCGGGCCAGATGTCGCGGTAGCACTACGTGCACCGGTCAATGCTGCACCACTGGCCATCGCGATAGCGGCAATCTCATCCTCGGTCTGGAAGAGCACCGGTCCGCTCTCCTCGCCATTCACGAGTGGCACACGCTCATGTGCCTCCAGGAAGAAACTTTCGTCACTTGCCGGACTGATCGGGTAGTAACTCTGAAACCCGAGTCCTGCAGCAAGTTTGCCCAGGGCCACGCTCTGGGTAGCATTCAGAAGAAGTACCTGTTCCCTGCTCTCCGGGTACTGCCGGAGCTGAAGTTCAATCGGCGAAAAGTTGCTTTGCACGTATGCATAGGCAATACCGATCGCCTCTCGATTCATCCTCAGCACATCGTCCTGCCCCGGAAAGCTCTTTTCCAGTGCATATTCCAGAGATTCACGAGAAACTCCGAGCAACGATGTCGATATGGCGACCGCCAGGGTATTGATGACTGGCGAAACATGCTTCCGTGTCAAGCCAAGCTCATCAGACAGGCTGGATAGAAAACTTTTGTAGGGAACGGCAAAGGCGTGGACGCCCCGGATTTGCGCCATCTCTATCAAGCCCCCGGCAGTCAAAGGAAGACCTGCTTGTTCGAGTTGCTGAAGCCGCTCCTGCAATATGCGTGTATCGAGATAGCCGAGCGACTCCAGATTCTCATCATGGTCATCTGCCGAACAGATCAGGTAACCCTGGTCAGTCACTGAGTCGAGATGCCGGCAGAGTGATTCAGGCTCAAATGTCACCAGCATCTGTGGATACTCGGCGTGACTGCTCAATGCGCCAGGGCCTACGGATACATCGCAGTAACTGTGGCGACCTTTGATGTTGGAATGGTACTCCCGTCTGCAGAAGACCTGCTGTCCGAGAGACGCACAGGTACGGGAAAAAAGCGTTGTAATCCGGTCAATGCCGCTCCCCTGGGGGCCGCCAATTCGCCAGGCGAGGTCTGTCGTTCCAGTTTTCATGACTGTTTTCGTTTTACAACTTTCCCGTCCGGGCAGGGACCACCTGTTGCCGTCTTTCCACGATACGCCCAACATCCTTCAGGGCTTGCACTTGCCAGGAGGCTTCCCGGAGAGGGTTGCCAGTGAAATCTTCTGATTGCAGGGATCGCTACTATCACTCTGTCGCGCAAGTTTGTCAGTCTCGACTTCGCTCGTATACACGGACACGTCAATTAGGCACAGACCATCATTTTCTCATACTGCAGCAATGCTAGGTAGTTGTTCCAAGAGTGTTGGCGGTTGCGGTTATGTTCGGTCACGGTTCGGTCCATAGCGGGGCTAAAGAAAACGCAACTGAATGAGAGCGATCAAGAAATCCCTTCAAAGTTCGGCTCGGCATACTGGGCGATAAAGAGTCGTTATAAAGGCTCGGTCCAACCAGCACTATCGGGGAGCCATCACAAGAAACCTCTACGAATCTTCAACTTGCTGCGCCGCGAAAACACCATCGACACGGTCATCGAACGGTATGAAGTAGAGATCAAGGTCAAGGTCACACCCTGTGGGCAGCCGTACGGCAATCGGCGCGTGTTGG